>JAAZGM010000208.1 GCA_012511245.1 Methanomicrobiales archaeon
CCTCCTTATCGACGTACTGCCCCTCCATCTGCTGGAACGCGAGATCGAGGACCTGCCGGGTCCTGACCGCGAAGATCTCCTGGACGGTCTCGGTGACGCTCCCTATCTCCTCGATGAGAAGGCTCCCCATCCGGGTTTCGAGAGGGTTTTTGAGGTCGTAGTAGTCCGTCTTGCGTTTCTCGATGTATGCGCGGGCGTTGTCGTAGAGGCCGGGCTCCATGTAGGAGAGCCTTCCTGTGTGCTGCATATCAAGGAGCATCTGCCGGAGTTTCTCCAGGATATCGGCGACCATACTTCATGCACCTCCGGCTATCTCCGCCACGCCCCGGCAGCAGAGGAAGATCGCAAGCGCTTCGGGGACGTTCTGGATTCCCGCATTGAGCGCATACGTATTCCCGAGCAGGGATGTGGTGAGTTTTGTCTTCATATCGATCCGTACGTTGCGGTCACCGAAGACCACTGCATCCACGAGCGGATCGAAGTCCGCGAAGTCCCTGAGCCCGAGCGGCACGACCCGCATGCCGCTGCCGCCGTGCAGCGACCCCGGCGCCCGGATCAGCCGCTTGATATCGGTCGTGACCGGTTCGTCCGCCCGCGCCCCGGCATCCCGGAGCCTCTCCTCGAAGTCGGGTGCGGCCACAATCGCCTGGATGACCCGGTCTTTGAGGAGCTCTTCCGGTGTTTTCGCGGTGAGGCTCCCGATATCCGCGAGGAAACTCGCGGCCGCCCGCTTCCCGATACCATCGAGTGCGGAGAGGTATGCTGCTGCATCTGCCGGATCGCGGGCTGCAATCCCTGCAAGGTGGGTGCGGAGCGCTTCAACATACCGTTGCCGCCATCCGGTTCCACCGCCGCCCGGCGCGAGCATAATGGCCGGATCGAGCCCGATGCCGCAGACGTAATCGATGATCTCGCGCCGTTCCTGGCTGCTCCATCCACGGACGGCGATCTCGGTGACGTGGATGTGGTAGCCGCGCCCCCCGGAGAAGGCGAGCCGGATCTGGTTTCGAGAGAACCCGAGTTCGTCGGTCAGCATCGCGAGCAGTTTCCCGGTCTCCTCCTTGACCCGCGCAAGCATCATCGCGTAGGGACCGCGGACGATCTGGTCGGCGTCGAGATCGAATATGAGGTCGGCCCCCGCCCAGTTCTTCTCGTTCATCGTCGACGCCGACGGCGTCTGGTAGTAGGCCGTCGAGTAGTAGACGTGAGCGGGGATCAGGTTTTTTACGTATGCGTTGAGTTCCTGCGGGTCAACAAACGCCATATGCCGCCGCATCCGGACTTCGGCCGCGGCGTCGAAGAAGATGAATCCCCATTCGCGCTGCTCGAGGGAGGAGGGGGGGTTGAGGTTCACCCTCTGGTAATACTCGGCGAACCTCTGCTTCACAAACTCGAGCGTTGCGGGCCTCATGAGAACGTCTTGATCATATATGGCCCCTCTCGTTCATATCCCTGTTTCCTGTAGTATGGCCGGACACCGATGCCGCTCATCACCGCAAGGCGACAGTAGCCGTGATCGCGAGCCTCCTCCTCGGCCGCGGCGAGGAGAACGCTGCCGAAACTCCGGTGCTGCCACTCGTCGGCGGATGCCGGGGCGCTGATAGGCACCACGCTCCCGTAGACGTGGAGCTCGCGCAGGAGCGCCGCGCCGTCGAGTTCCGCGCGGAACGGCCGGTTCGGGAACCGGAGGCGTGCGAACCCGACGAGGGCATCCTCCGATCCCGCCTGGATGAACCGCTCCTCCCCACCGCACGCCTGATATACCAGGGTCGATATCGCCGTCTCTTCCGGCTCGGGCACCCTCCCCACCTCGCGGCAGCGGATGCACCGGCACCGGAGTCCTTGTTCGTGGAGCCTCGCCTCTGCAAGCTGGCGGAAGTTGCTGTGCCGTGATCCTGCAACGATCAGTTTTGCCGGGATGTCGCGCTGGATCCGCTGGAGGCGGACGTACTCCGGGAGGAGGGATTTTGCATAGGCGACGAGGTCGATCAGGTCGTCCTCGGTGTAGGGCTGGTACTCCCCGCGCTCCCAGAGGCTCTCGATCTCTGAACCAGGCGTCACCAGGGTCGGGTAGATCTTCAGGAAGTCCGGCCGGAACCGGGGATCCGCGAAGAGTTCCCGGGCCATCCGCCGGTCGTCCTCCATCTTCGCACCGGGAAGGTTTGGCATCATGTGGAACCCGACCTTCAACCCGGCGTCGCGGAGGAGGCAGTTTGCCGCGACCGAGTCCGCGACCGCGTGGCCGCGGCGGTTGTAGTCGAGGATCCGGTCGTCCAGATGCTGGACGCCGAGTTCCACCTTGGTCACGCCCATCGAGAGCATCCGGTTGATGTGCTCCTCCCGGCACCAGTCCGGCCTCGTCTCGAAGGTGGCGGCGACGCACCGCACTCTCGCCGATTCGTTTGCGGTGAATATCGCATCGAGATCGGGCTTGTCCTGCGGTGTCCCCGCCCGCGGGTAGTCGTTCATCGCCTGGACGGCGGCCCCGACGAACCACTCCTGGTACTCGAGCGGGCGGGCGGTCATCGTCCCGCCCATCACGATCAACTCCGCCTTGTCGACGTGATGGCCGAGCGCCTCGAACTGCCCGAGCCGGGCCTGCACCTGGGCGTAGGGGTCGAAGGCGTGCTCCCTTGCCCGGAGTGCGGCGGGCTCTTCGCCCGTGTAACTCTGGGGCGACGCAAAGGGGTGTTCCGGCCCGCCGGGGCAGGGGAGGCATTTGCCGTGAGGGCAGGGGTGGGGCGAGGTCATCGCCGCAACGGGTGCGACGCCCGAGATCGTCCGGGTGGGCTTCACCTGGAGGAGCGGCCGGAGCCGTTCGCGCTCTTCCGGGGCGGCGGCGGCGAGGATCGCAGAGTTTTTGGGCATGTTCGCGCTGTGCTTACGGCAGACGTCGAGTTTGATCTTCTGGACGTCGGCGGTACCCGATTCGGTAGAAAGGATGCGGGAGATGATCTCCCGGAGAGTATCGGTATCGTTCATCATTTAGTGTTCGGTTGCAATACGCTCGGATTGAAAATCGGCGTGGTATTCGATGTATGGATTGTGGTGTTCCCGGATATGGTGGACGATCTCGTTTCCGAGCGTTAAAATAGCTTTTTTATGAGTGATCTTATTCTTATGAATATGGACGGGTGAGATATGGAGAGCGTTATACTGGTCGGTTGGGACATTTTCCTCAGTTGTGCTTTCATAATATTTTCTGATGTGTACTAACAGCATGTGTAAGTGGAGCAGCTCTTCCTTTTGCACGATATCACCATTCCTCGAAGAATACTACTGTCCGCGGGTAGATATAATTTGTTGGTGATCTTTTTATATGTACAAGATGCGGGCGGTTGGAGCGCTTATCGGGCTTGCAATCGGTGATGCTCTGGGCGCGCCCCTGGAAGGTCTTCCCCCGGCTCCATTCACTGTAACGGAGATGGTGGGAGGCGGGATTCACAACGTCGCTGCCGGCCAGTATACCGACGACACCCTCCAGGCGTCGGCCCTGGCAGCGACCCTTATCGAGTGCGGTGGTTTTGATCCGGAAGACTTCGCTCATCGCCTGGTTCGGGTCTATCGCGCCCATCCGGCGTTTTTTGGACCTACGTCCGGTGCTGTCCTGGATCTCATCGAAGGAGGGGCCGCGCCCGCTGTTGCCGCGAGGATGGTGCACGAGGCCCGGGGCAGGAGCCGGAGTAACGGGAGCGTCATGCGCGGCATCCCGGTCGGCATCTTCTATCCGCCCGGTGAGGTGCGGGAGGCAAGCCTTGCCGCATCGTGTGTGACGCACTTCGATCCCGTCGCCGGTGAAGCTTCGGCGTTTGTAAACCGGATGGTCAGCGGGCTCTGCCGGGGGGAGGAGGCGGTCGGGGCTTTCGGGGAGGCGCTTGCCGCCTGCGAGGACCCCGAACTTCGCGAGCTCCTCGAGGATTACCGGGCGCATCCACCGAAACCGTCGCTCGATGCCGTCCTCTGCACCCACTGCGCCGTCAGGGTCTTCATGGACGCCCCGACGTTCCGTGATGCGGTGGTCACGGCGGTCAACCTCGGGGGCGATGCCGATACCGTCGGTGCGATCGTCGGCGGGCTCGCCGGGGCGCGGTTCGGGTTCGAGGCGATCCCCGCACCGTGGCTTGCTGTGCTCCACGACCGGGAGGAACTCCTCGGTCTCGCCCGGCGGCTCTGGGCGGTGAGCCGGTCGTAGGTCCGGGAAGGGAGCGGGGGTGAGGCACTCTCCGCAACCTCTTTCGCAAATCCCCCTGCACCTCCCGCGGCAGATCATCCGCCGCGATCTCGATGTGAGCCCCGAGAATAATATCCAGCGGATACGGCCGGAGCCCATAAAAAACGTCAGATTGGCCGGAGCCCCACCAATTTCAGCGAGCGCCCCCGTTCGCAGATATCGGGCGCATTGCCGAGAATCTCGCCGACGACATACTTCTCGCCCTCGATGATGCCGTCGGGGCGGCAGAGCCGGTAGCTCCGGCACCCGGTTCTCGGGCAGGAGAACTCGTAACTGATCTTCGAGTTCATTATCGCCATATCGGCGCTGATCAGCGCAATGACGGGTGCCTCTATGACATCGACCGCAGTCACCGCCTCATAATGAACCGGACAATCATGCCGGGTGTTCGTGCGAACGGTAACAACACGGTATCTCCTGCCCGCCTGCAGGTTATGGCATGCCTTACGCACCTTGCAGGTCTCACACTCAGAGCATGATATGCCTTCGTAGACAAAATCGAGCCCGGGTTTTGCGATCGCAGCACCGATCAGCGTCACCTTTGTCTTATCCTTCACCATCTCACCTCACCCCCGGTAGAGCATCTTCACGAGATCCCGCGCCGACTCCTCGGTCAGCCCCATATCCAGTATGGTGAAGCGCTCCGGCCGGATCGTCCTTGCAGCGAGAAGAGCTGCAACCGCCGTCTCGTCATCGACCCCGATCCCGGCCGGGGTTGTCGGTGCGCCGATCTTCCTTAACGAGTCGCGGATCTCCTTCCAATCGCCGCCATGGAGATACATCGTGATGATCGCACCGATCCCGCATTTCTCCCCGTGAAGCCCCTTCCCCGGCGCGAGCCGCTCAAGCGCGTGGGAGAACTTGTGTTCGCCGCCGCTTGCAGGCCGGGACGACCCTGCGATGCTCATCGCAACGCCTGATGACACCAGTGCTTTCGTCACGATCCAGGCGCTCTCCTCTGAGTATGGTTTGATGAGGTCGGCGTTCTTGAAGAGGATCTCGGCGGTCATCCGGGAGAGCGTCAGTGCGTACTCCGAGAGCGGTTCGCCCCGAAGACGGTGGGAGAGTTCCCAGTCAAGGATCGCGGTATAATTTGCTATGATATCCGCGCACCCGGATGCCAGCAGCCGGTGGGGCGCCGATGCAATGATGGCGGTATCGGCGATGATGGCGATGGGCGGCTCGGCCGCAAGCGAGACGTTTCCCTCGGCGGTCGGCACCGAGGCGCGGGACGAGGCGATACCGTCGTGCGATGCGGCGGTGGGGACGCTGATGAAGTGGCGATCGGTGTTATATGAGGCGATCTTCGCCACATCGATGACACGGCCGCCGCCAACCCCGATGACGAACTCCGCTTTTGCCGCCGCCTCCTCGGCTCTCCGGATCGTCTCGAGCGGGTCGCCTTCCCCTGCGGCAAACGTCGCGATCCCGTAGGTATCCGAAAGAAGCGCCTCAACCTTTCTCCCGGCGATATCGCGCGTCTGGCCTCCCGACACGATGAGCACAGAGTCGCCAAGGGCGAGATCTTCGCAGACATCCGGGATCTGCTCGATGACATCGTGGCCGATGACGATGTCGCGGGGGAGCTGCATCCATTTCGACTTATCGAAGACCTTGGTTCTGAGTAAGTTTATGCGATCTGCGCTCATTTAGATCAACAATGATTAGGGAGTTCATCTACAAATATTACATAGATCCCATTCGTTACGGCGAGGCCTACACACTCGTTGATACACTGACCTACGCCCTGATCCTCATCGTAGCGGTCTACGTCGTATATCTGGGCCTCCGGCGATATAAGATCGCCGTCGACAGCGAACTGGTGCTGGCAACCCTGCCGTTCGTCGTCCTCGGCGGGCTCCTCCGGGTCGTCGAGGATACCGGGATGATAACCTCCGATCTTCGGTATCTCCTGATCACGCCCCTGATCTTCTTCACGATCTTCGCGGTTGCGGCGATCGCTCTCTTTGTCGGGAAACTTGCAGAGAATACCGGCCTCATCCCCCGTTACAGCCGCTTCTATGCCGGTGCAGGGATCGTCGCCTGCCTCGTCGCCACCGGGGCGCTCGTCTGGTTCGGCCTCACCGAGACGACGATCGCGCTCGACGTCCTGGCGACGATCCTCGCCCTCGCCCTCATCACATCGCTCGGCCTCTGGGCGTTCCTGGTCTACGTGCTGAAGTGGGACTACGCCTCAAACATCCTCTACAAACTCCTCATCTTCGGCCATATGCTGGACGCGAGCGCGACGAGTTACGGGATCGAGATCCATCCCATCCACTACGTCGAGCAGCACGTCGTTGGCTCGACCCTTATCGACGCGACCGGAACGGCGTTCTCGATGTTTTTCCTGAAACTCGCGGTGATCATCCCCGCCATCTACGTCCTTGAGATGTACCGGCGCGAAGGGAACCTCGCCCTCTGGCACCTCATCCTGCTTGCCATGATCGTCGTCGGCATGGCGCCGGGGATACGCGACCTGGTCCGGATGGTGCTCTATGTCTGAGGTATCGCTTGCCCGGTCTACGATCTTTGCGGCGGTCTTCTTTGCCATCGCGATCGGCATCGGCGTCGTCACCGTAGCCCATGACCCGGAGATAGGCGCACAGGCCGCGACCCTCTTTCGCGAACAGGTGGCAGGCCAGCTCCTCTCCGACTCCCCGGCAGTCCTCGCGGGCAAGATATTCTTAAACAACCTCACGACCTGCCTCATCCTCACCCTTGGGGGAGCCTCCCTCGGGGTGGTCACGATGCTGATCCTCTCGGTCAACGGACTTCTGATCGGTATGTTGACGGAACTCGTGCGGCAGCAGCAGGGGCTGGTCTTCATTGCGGCGGCGCTCATCCCCCACGGTATCTTTGAGATCCCCGCCTTCCTCATCGCCGGGGGCCTCGGCCTCCTCCTCGGGAAGGAGCTCATCGCCGAATGGTATGGCGTGAGTGATGCCGCCGCAGAGGCCCGGCCGCTCGCCCGGCGCTTTCTCCGGGTGGTCGTCCCGCTCCTCGCGGTTGCCGCGGTTGTAGAGGCATTTATTACGCCGGCAATCCTAGGTATAATAGCTTAAAAGAGGCAGATCGAGAGTTTTTGAGGTACGAGTCGGATGGAAGAAGATACTGGAGCACTTCCCGGAAAAGAGAATTTTTCTGAGTGGTACAATGAGATCCTCTGGCGGGCCGAGATCATGGATGTTCGCTACCCCGTCAAGGGATTATATGTCTGGCACCCGCACGGGTTCGGCATCCGGAAGCGTGCATACGCGATACTCCGCGACCTGATGGACCGCGACCATACCGAGACGATGTTTCCCCTCCTCATCCCGAAGACCGAGTTCATGAAGGAGGCCGAACACATCAAAGGGTTCGAGGATGAGGTCTACTGGGTCACTCACGGCGGCAGGAACGAACTCGACGTGCCGCTTGCCCTCCGGCCGACGAGCGAGACCGCCATCTACCCGATGTACGCCCTCTGGATCCGGTCGCACACGGATCTGCCCCTGAAACTCTACCAGATCGTCAATACGTTCCGTTACGAGACGAAACATACCCGGCCGCTCATCCGCCTCCGGGAGATCACGTCGTTTAAAGAGGCGCATACCGTCCACGCGACGCGGGAGGAGGCGGCAGCGCAGGTCGAGATCGCGCTCGACCTCTACCTGGAGTTCTACGAGAACCTCCGCGTCCCGGTGATCGTGTCCCGCCGCCCGGCCTGGGACAAGTTCCCCGGCGCCGACTACACCATCGCGGTCGACACCATCATGCCTGATGGGAAGACCCTCCAGATAGGGACGGTGCACATGCTCGGCGACCACTTCTCCCGGACCTACGAGATCACCTACGAGGACGCGAACGGGGAGCGGCAGTACGCCTGCCAGACCTGCTACGGCATCTCCGAGCGGTCGATTGCGGCCGTCATCAGCATCCACGGCGACGACAAAGGGCTCGTTCTCCCGCCGGGGGTTGCGCCGGTCGAGGTCGTCATCGTCCCGATCATCGTCGGGAAACGGCGTGACGAGGTGCTTGCAGCGGCCACGGCTCTCGAAGAGGAACTCCGGTGTGCCGGGTTCATCACGAGACTGGACAGCCGGGATATGCGCCCGGGCGCAAAATACTATCACTGGGAGATGCGTGGCGTACCGCTCCGGATCGAGGTCGGGCCGCGGGATATCGATGCAAACACCGTCGTCGCCGTCACCCGCACGGGCAGGAAGACCACGCTCGACCGCCGGGGCGTCGTCGAAGGGATCACCTCCATCCTCGGGGAGTTCGGAGACGAGATCTGGAAGACCGCCCGTGATGCGATGGCCGATAAGATCGTCATGGCAGATACGCTCGATGCAACCGCCGCTGCCGTGAAGAGCGGGGTTGCGGTCGTTCACTGGTGCGGTTCACAGGAATGTGCAGAAAAGATTGAGGCGGCGGTCGACGCAAGCGTCATCGGATCAGAGATCCGTTCCGACCTGATCGCCGTCTCGGACGGCCCATGCATCGCCTGCGGCGAGAAGGGCACGTCGGCGCTCGTTGCCCGGACCTACTGATTCAGCAGGACGGGCAGGTATACGTTTTCTGGTGTTCAGCGGCTGAGATGTCACCTGATATCTCGGCCTTTCCGCCGGAGATGAATATCCGGCCGCATTTCGCACACCGTTTCGGCAGCAGCCGTTCCCAGCGGTCCATTGGAACTTCCAGAGAGAACTGCATCTTCTCTGCGTCGGCGGGACTGCACTGGGCGAGTTCCTCGTAGCGAGAGAGAACCTGCATGACCTGAAACGGATTGGCTCCTTTATTGCAGAACTGTCTGAAGACAAAGAGCTGGAAGATCATCCACCCGAGATCGGAGCGCTCTATCGTCTCCTCGTATTCGCTGCACGTTCCATCGTCTTCGTCGAGGGAATACCCGCAGAGGGGGCAGCGCCCGCCCACGAGTTCGTCCAGGTAGACCTCTTCATGGCAACTGGGACAGGTGGTGTGGGGGGTATGCATTCTGGAAGTCATAGTTTTACTGGCCTCATACCTCTTACTCTCCCAAAAGACACCTGGCGCGGAGCTTCGGGTCTTCTGGAAGCATTTCACGCAGGATGCGCGATCTCTATGATTGTCGTGAGGTTTACTACGTATTGCGCTTGGGCTGCTCTTATACGTGTCGAATGTGACGTATGGATCCGTCTGTCCAGAACGCCGGAACCCGGTGCAATCTCTCTCTCCTGCAACCCTGAATCCGTATGATTCAACCGGATTATCTCTATCAGGGCCACCAGCACAGGGTTTTTATAGGGTGTCGTGACACTCTGCGCGCATGGCATCTCCCGCAGCATCCGAGGTCTACGTCATCGATGCAACCGATCGCTCCCGTGCTGTTGAAGCGCTCTGGCACGAGCTTGATCTCCCTCCTCTCGATGGAAAGGCCGTCTCGGTCAAGGCAAACTTCAACAGCGACGACCCGTTTCCTGCGACGACGCACCCTGATATGCTGGCGGCGATATTCCACCGGATCCGTGATGGCGGTGCCCGGTCGATCGTGCTCGGGGAACGGAGCGGGATGGGGGAGACCGGTCTTGTGCTGAGGAACCGGGGTGCAACCGGTATAGCAGCCCGGGCGGGTGCTGAGGTGGTAGTGCTCGATTCGCTCCCGCCGGAGGGGTGGGTGGCGGTCCCGCCGGACGGCCTTCACTGGGAACGCGGGTTCCTGGTTGCCCGACTCTTTTCTGAGGCCGACGCGGTGATCCATACCTGCTGCCTCAAGACCCACCGGTTCGGCGGCAGCGTCTCCCTCTCCCTGAAGAACACGGTCGGTGCGGTCGCGGCAAAGAACCCGGAAGACGGCTACAACTACATGGCGGAGCTGCACTCGTCTCCGCACCAGCAGCGCATGATCGCCGAGATCAACCGGTTCGTCCCCTGCGATCTCGCCGTCATGGATGCAACGGAGGGGTTCTCGACCGGAGGACCCGAACAGGGGAACCGTATCGCCCCGAACGTCATCCTCGCGAGCACCGATCGGGTCGCTCTCGACGTTGCCGGGATCGCGCTTCTCAGGCGCTACGGTTCGACGCCGGAGGTGATGCAGGGCAGGATATTCGAGATGGATACGATTGAGAGAGCCGTTGAGCTCGGTATCGGGGTTAAGTCCGGCGAGGATCTTCGGCTCGTTGCGCTCGACTCCGAGAGCAAAGAGGTCGTCGTCGATATGCGGCGGATCCTCGACGAGAGCGCGTGAGGGTCAGGAGAAGAGGTACTCAAGGAGTATCCGGGCGCCGATCGCGATGAGGATAACACCGCCGAGGATCCCTGCCTTTCCTCCCAGGGCGCGGCCGAAGGAGTTCCCGACGAGGACGCCGGCGGCAGAGAGCACAAACGTCACCACGCCAATTATGGCCGCAGGAAGGAGGATCGGGGCATCCAGCACGGCAAAAGTGGCCCCGACGGCGAGCGCATCGATGCTGGTTGCAACGGCAAGCAGGAGGAGGACGGATACACTTCCGCCCGCGAACTGCACGCCCTCGCCCTCTCCCCGCACCGATTCGACGATCATCCGACCGCCGATCAGGACGAGGAGGAAGAAAGCAATCCATGATGCATACGCCGCGGCGAACGAGGCAAGGGCTGCCCCGCCGAGCCAGCCGAGCAGCGGCATCCCCGCCTGAAACCCGCCGAAGAGCGCCCCGATGATGAGCGCCCAGCGTCCCCGCCCCTCCCGCAGCGTTGCCCCTCCGCTGATCGCGACGGCAAAAGCATCCATCGCGAGCCCGACGGCGATGAGGAGGGTTGTTATGAACTCCATTGCTCCTGTATACGGGGGGCGCGATACCGGATAACGCTATGGCTCCGGCGGTTGGTATAAAGCGCTGGAATGTCCTACCGATACGGTGATATGATACCGATGAGCACACAGAAGATCGGCCTCATCCAGACGGCGGCGACCGGCGACCTCGACCGCAACCTGGAGCACACCCTCGCTATGGCAAAACAGGCGATCGCAGAGGGTGCCCGGATCCTCTGCCTGCAGGAACTCTACCGCACGCCTTACTTCCCGCAGTACGATGGGAGGGATGCGGCACCCTGTGCCGAGACGATCCCGGGCGCCTCGACCGATGCGTTCTCGGCGCTTGCCCGGGAGCACGGCGTCGTGATCGTCGTGCCGCTCTATGAACGGACCGAATCGGGCGACTACTACAACACCGCCGTGGTGATCGATGCGGACGGGCGGCTCCTCCCACCCTACCGGAAGGTGCATATCCCGTTCGACCCGCTCTTCTACGAGAAGTCCTACTTCCAGCCCGGCGACCGCTACCGGGTCTACGACACCCGGTATGCCCGGATCGCCGTGCTCATCTGCTACGACCAGTGGTTCCCGGAGGCTGCAAGGGCGGTTGCGCTGCAGGGCGCGGATATCATATTCTACCCGACCGCCCTTGGCCGGATCACCGGGGCAGAACCGCCCGAGGGCGACTGGCGTGAGGCGTGGGAGACCGTCCAGCGCGGCCATGCGATCGCAAACAGCGTCCACGTCGCCGCCGTCAACCGGGTAGGCGACGAGGGCGGCATCCGGTTCTTCGGGAGTTCGTTCGTCGCCGATGCGTTCGGGAACGTCCTTGCCCGGGCGAGCAGTACCGATGAAGAGGTGCTCGTCGTGGAAGTCGACCTCTCGATGAACGAGAGCGTCCGGGAAGGGTGGGGGTTCTTCCGGAACCGGCGGCCGGAGACCTACCGGACGCTTGTCCGGCGGCTCCCGCCGGGAAAGACCCCTGCCGCCTCCGGGTATCGTATGCCCGCGGAGTGGGAGGCGCACGACGCCATATGGCTCTCCTGGCCGCATGACCGTGTGACGTTCCCCGATCTCGCCGCGGTGGAGGCGATCTACATCGATATGATCGCAGCGCTCCGGAGGTCTGAGACCGTCAACCTCCTCGTCACCGATGAGGCGATGCGCACCCGCGTCACGGCGATGCTCGAGGAGGAAGGCGTCGGTACGGGAGGCGTGGTCTTTCACATCGTCGATTACGCCGATGTCTGGTTCCGCGACTATGGCCCGACGTTCGTGGTCAACCGGAGGTCGGGGGAGCTCGCGATGGTGAACTGGACGTTCAACGCCTGGGGGGAGAAGTACCAGGAGTTGATGGCCGATACCCGGATACCGCTCGCCATGAACGCCGATATGGCGCTTCCCGTCTTCACCCCCGGGATCGTCATGGAGGGCGGTGCGATCGACGTGAACGGGTGCGGAACGGTGATCACGACGGAGGCCTGCCTCTTGAACCCGAACAGAAACCCACACCTCTCGCGGGAGGATATCGAGGGCTACCTTGAGGCCTACCTCGGTGCCGATCACGTCATCTGGTTAAAACAGGGGATCGCCGGCGACGATACCGACGGGCACATCGATGATATCGCCCGGTTCGTGGACGAGAGAACCGTCCTCTGCGCCGTCGAGGAGAACGAGGACGACGAGAATTACGCCGTTCTGCAGGAGAACCTCGCGATCCTCCGTTCATCGACCGACCAGGACGGCAACCCCCTCCGGGTCATCCCGCTCCCTATGCCGGGGGCGGTCGGCGGGGAGGATCGGCTGCCGGCGAGTTACGCGAACTTCTATATCGGGAACACCGTCGTGCTGGTGCCGGTCTTCGGCCACCCGAACGACGAGGCCGCCCTCACCCGGATCCGGCAGGCCTTCCCTGACCGGGAGGTCGTCGGGATCGACTGCACGGCGATGGTCGAGGGGTTCGGCGCGATCCACTGCGTCAGCCAGCAGCAACCCCTGCCGCCGCGAGAGGGGTGAACTGAGGTTGCAGCGTCACCAGAGGCTCCGGTGGCTTCAACCCCTTCCCCGGGATGGGGTGCCCCACCGGCATGAGGTAGAGCACCTCCTCCGGGAGCCCGATCGCACCGATGACGACGGTGGCGAGATCGAGCGCCTCCGCCTGGAGGGCAGCCCGGCGGCATCCCCATAAGGGGTGTGGCGGTGCAGCCCCTCCCCATCACAACCTCCACCGGGCCGGAGTTATGGCTCCTCCGGGGGTGAAGGTGCCGAGTTCTCCTCATCCGTCGGCGGCCGCTGCTCTCTGGCCGCCCCGCTCTTCACGGACGAGAAGGGGAACTTCACGAAGTCCCGGAGACCCCCTGCGGATGAGAAGTTGCGCATATCCCGCCGAACGCCGGTGATCAGTTCGTCAAAGACCTCCTGCTCCTTTGCCTCCCCCTCCTCCTGCACCGCCGTCAGGCGATGGAGCGAGTAGAGGCCGAGGATGAAGGCGAAGAGGAAGAAGAACTCCCACCGCTGCAGATCGAGGGTGACAAAGACGAGTTCCTGCACCGGGCTCCTCCAGATCAGCGTCCAGATCAGTTCTCGATCGGCAAAGAAGTCCACGAAGAGCCCGCCGAGGATCGGGGCGACCCCTGCTGCGACGGAGTTAGCGAAGGTGCTTGCTGCAAGGTAACTGGTTGCCTGTCCTCTCGGCGCCATCTTCAAGCTGATGTTACCGGAGGCAAGTGAGACGCCCGCGAGCGATATCCCCATCAGGATGTGGATGAGGATGAGCAGCGGGTAGGTCAGGATGTAGACGCCGGGAAGCGTGACGAACATCCACGCAAAGATGGCGAGCATGAAGAGCGGGCCGCTCACGGCGAGGACGGACTTGTTGGAGTAGCGGTCGGAGACCCTGCCCCAGGACCGGTAGAATATGATGTTCATGACCTGGCTGAGGATGCTGAGGGCGACGACGAGGGATATGTCAAGGCCGATCCTCTGCAGCATGTAGACCGTGAAGAACGGTGCTGCGAGGTTGACGGCGAAGTTCCACGATCCGAGGAAGGCGATGAGGTTCCTGAAGTTCTGGTCGGTGAACGGTTTCCTGATCGCGGCGAAGAGGCCGTCTTGCCCTTCGACGACCATCCGCGGCTCGGGCGTGCGGGCAAGGAGGGTGATCCCGGCGAGGCCTGCGATGAACCCGAGGAGGAAGAGGATGGAGTAGCCGTATGCGGCGAGATCGGGGAAGGCTATCTTCCATGAGTCGATGAAGAACCCGGCGGCAAGGCTGATGACGAGCGCAAGTGCCGTCGAGAGGGTCATCCGCCGGGAGAAGAAAGCCCCGAGCCGGTCCTGCGGTATCAGGTCGCGCATCCATGAGTTCCAGCCGCAGTGGGAGAACGCCGAGAACGATGCATAGAGGGCGATCGAGGCGATGAGCGCGATGATCCCCTGTTCCGGCGAGAGGAAGAACGGTATCAGGATGATGGGTATCCAGCAGAGCCGGGCGGCAAGCGAGGCCGCCACGACCACGAGACGTCGCCGCCTGACCCGGTTGACGACGTAGATCGCAGGCATCTGGAGGAGCTCGGCGAGCGGCGGTATGGCGGCGAGCAGGCCGATGACGGTGTTGGATGCCCCGAGCTGGAGGGCGAAGGCGACCAGGAATATGCCGCCGGTCAGCGTCACCATCGCCTGGGTGGCAAGCCCGTCCCGGATGACGAGTTTCAGGCCGTGAGCGACCTCTTCCTCTGTCAGACTCTCTTTTGCTTCAAAGATCGTGCGGCGTCTGTGCTCCCTCTTCTTCTTCACTGGATCGATCACCTCGAAGGGTTGCCCGACGGCAGGCAATTTTTTCGAGCCTGATCATATAAAAAAAGGATTATATTAATCTGTTTGAATAAATCGCACGGCTCTCCTGCGGCGGTGCAGGGGTGAGCATGACCTCCGGGCGGGGATGCCTGTTATCGGGGTTTGCCGTCGGAGCCTGAGATCCGGGGCTCACCTCCGCCCATCGACCACCTTCCTGACGAGCGCCCGCCTGTCCACCCTCCCGGCGGCGAACACCGGGAAGTGTTCCTCGTATATCGGCTTTTTCACCGAGTAGAACGTCCCGAGCGCGATGGGCGCATCCCGGTCGTAGTCCCACTCCCGGATCTTTCCAAAAGCGCTCTCAAACCCACCCGTCTCGACGTCTCCCTCCTGCAGCTCGTAGGTGTGAGCGTTGTAGTAGTCGGTCAGGTTGAAGTAGGTCGCGCAGATCTGGAGGACATCGACGAACGAGAACCCCCGGTGCATGATCGCCTCCTTGAAGAGGTCCTTAAGATGCCGGATCTTCCCTGTGTAGCCCCGCGCTATGTACGTAGCCCCGGCGGCGAGCATCACCTCGAGCGGGTTCATCGGGTGCTCCGTGATCCCGCCGGGCGTGGAGCGGCCCCGAAACCCGGTGGGCGACGTCGGGGTATACTGTCCTGTCGTCAGCCCGTAGACCCGGTTGTCGTGGACAACGACCGTTATGTCGCTGTTCCTCTTGGCCGCGAAGATGAGGTGATCGAGCCCCTCGGCGTAGATGTCCCCATCCCCGACGTGGCAGATCACTTTCAGATCCGGGTTTGCAAGCCGTATCCCCGTTGCCGCCGGGATCGACCGTCCGTGGATGCCGTAGAGACTGTTGACGTTCAGGTAATCCACCAGTTTCCCGTGGCACCCGATCCCGCCGAGGAGGACGAAGTTCTCGATGGGTATCCCCTCCTCCTCTGAGAGTTCGGCGATGGCCGACTTCATCATGTGCTGGATCGAGAAGTTCCCGCACCCGGGGCACCATGTGTTTGCAGCGGTGCTGATGAGGGTCCCGGCCGGTTTTGCCGGGGTCATGCGAAGACCTCCCCGAGACGCGCCTCCAGTTCATCGACCGCAAACGGCCGCCCGTCGTACTTCAGGACGGACCGACCCGGGTCGAACCCCTGCTCGCGGAGGAGGCGGGCAAGCTGTCCGGTGGCGTTGTTCTCGACGCAAGCGACGTCTCCTGCCCCGATCATCGTCTCGTTCCATGCATGGACGGGGAACGGTGAGAGGACGAGCGGCTGGACGACCCGTGCCCCGAGGTTCTCGGCAGCCTCGATACACGCCCACTTCTCCGATCCCCAGCATATGACCGTCATCCCGGCACCCCGTGCGCCGTAGGTCTTCACCGTCGGGTAGGCGGCAAGTTCCGCCGCGAGACTCTCGCCCTTCCGGAGCAACTTATCCTGGAGTTCCCTTACCACGACCGGATCTTCCGTTGTGAACCCGGCCTCGTCGTGGGCATAGCTGTTCGTCTTGACGACGGCACCCTCCCTCCCCGGGAAGGCAAGCGGCGACACACCGCTCTCGGTCGGGGCGTACCGGCGGTACTCCCCTGCTCCATCCCGGAGCACGGGCTCCAGATCCGGATGGGGAGTGAGCGCCTCGATATCGAAGGAGTATGCCCCCTCTGCAAGCGTCTTGTCGGTGAGGATGATCGAGGGGATCTGGTACTTCCAGGAGAGCATCAGGGCGGTCGCCGACCAGGTATACGCCTCCTCAAGGTCGCCCGGGGCGACGACGAACCGGGGGAACTCGCCCTGGCCGGCTGAGAGGACGAAGTGGAGATCGGTCTGGGAGGTGTAGGTAGGTATCCCGGTGCTCGGGCCGGGCCGCTGCCCCATCACGATCGTCACGGGGATCTCCGCCATCCCGGCAAGCGAGAGCCCCTCGGTCATCAGGCAGAACCCCCCGCCCGACGTCCCGACCGCCGCCCTCTCGCCGGCATAGGCAAGCCCGAGCGCCATCAGGATGACGCTGATCTCGTTTTCGGGGTGAATGACCTTGATCGCGAGGTCTTCCGCATGCCCGGCAAGGTAGTGGAGGAGGTTTGATGTCGGCGTCATCGGGTAGGCGACATACGACTCAAGCCCGCCGTGGACGAGACCGAGCCCGGCGGCCTCGTTCCCGGTCAGGACCGGGAGTGCCGGGGCATCGACCGGTTCGACCGTGAAGACGCCCTCGACGGCATCGTAGCCCCGCCGGGCGACCCTGAGGTTTGCCGGGAGGTGTTTTTCCGGAACGCTCGACCGGAGGACATCCTCAAGGATATCCTCTCCGATCCCTGCTACCCGGGCAAGCGCCCCGAGCATCGCCGAGTTCCCGGTGATCGGGGGTGCTTCCTCCTCTTTGAGGATCGTGCTGAGCGGGAGGCCGTATCCCTCGCTCCCCGCCGCCCTTGAAGCGTCGTGGATGACCGTCGTGCCGTCGTGGATCCGCTCGCGGTGGTTCTCGATGCTGTTCCGGTCGAAGGCAAGAAGGACGTCGACCGGGGTGCGGTGCGCCCCGATCGCCCTATCCGCGGCCCTGATGATGGCGAAGTTGTGCCCGCCGCGGATGAGTGAAGGATAATCAAAGTACATATAGATGCGATAGCCGAGACGGGAGAAGAGGCCGGCGATGGAGAGGCCTGCCGTGTTGATCCCCTCCCCGGCTTTTCCGCCGATCAGTATGGAGTATTCGGCCATGGTGATCAGGCGTATCGTAGCCTGCCGCCGGTAAATAGGTTGTGCCGGGGTGCGGGAACGCAGAGGAACGCCTCCGGGTTCATTGCACCACCGGCGATGCCGTCTCATCGAAGGGATTGCTCCGCATCGCAAGCGAGAAGAGATAGGGGTAGTTGCGTTTGAGGTACTCCATGTAGTCGAGCCATTCCCGGGTGAGCCGGCCGTAGACCCGCTCGATATCCCCGGTAAGGTGCGCTATATCGCTTGCCGGGAGCCCGGTAAAATCCCCCCGCCACTCGAGTTCTTCGGTCAGGTGGAAGACCGCGCGGAGGAGATCGGTGAATGATTCGTGCTCGAGGAGGACAGGGTTTTCAAGCAGCCGGAGGAGAAACTCCCGCTGGTTCGTGAGATACTGGCAGAGCTCCGGCATATCTGCGCAGCTGATGGTGATACCGTAGCGGTAATCCCGGAGCCGGTCGCGCACCACAGAGAACATCTCCGGTGTCCAGGCCTCAGTCACGATGAGATCCTCTCGGATCTCGGGGAGATCCGGGTCGTGGTTCGAGAGGTAGGTGAGGAGCCCGGTGCCGACCTCGGAGAAGAATGTCCCGATGACCATGTTCAGTTTTTCCAGCCGTTCGCGCTTTGATCGGATGCTCAGGAGTTCGTTCAGGATCAGGGTGACCAGGAGGACGTTGATCGGCAGGAACCCGATCGCGTTGAAGATGTACAGGCAGGTGCCTTCGAGATCATTGAGCAGGAGGTATTTCACCGTGTAGACGGCAACCGAGAGGGCGACCAGGGTAACCCCGAGCTGCACCTCCCAGGTCCGGAGGTTCGGACGCATAACATGAGCATGGTACCACGCGGGGAGGAATAAAGGTTGGGGGCCGTGTGCCCCTCAGACGCGGAGGCGCGGTGATCCCGGTGCCCTGACGGGTGCAGGGACCTTCTGCCGCTCTGCAATCCCGGTTTTGACCCGGGCGACCAGGTCGTGCAGACCGGCCTCAAGGGTGACTTCCGGCTCGTAGCCAAGAACTTCCCGTGCACGGCTGATGTCGGCAAAACAGTGGCGGATATCCCCGATCCGGCTGATCCCCATGATCTCCGGGGCAAAGTTCTGCCGTCCGGTCATCGTTGCAAGGAGGGTTGCGACCGTCCTGAACGTGCAGGGGCGGCCGCTTGCTATGTTGAACGTCTCACCGGCGGCACCGGGCGTCTCTAAGGCCAGGCGGAACGCGCGCGCCACATCGTAGACACTCACGAAGTCGCGCTGCTGGTAGCCGTCTTCAAAGAGGCGTATGGGGAGATCCTGGAGCAGGCGGGATGCATACTCGGTGAGCGCGCCCGAGTACGGGTTTGCATACCCCTGGTGAGGGCCGTAGACGGGGAAGAGTCGGAGGATGGTTGTCGGGATACCGTAAAACTCCCCCATCAGCCGGCACATCTCTTCCTGGTCGTGCTTGGATATAGCGTAGACCGAGAGCGGCGACGCCTCCTTCGTCTCCGGGGTCGGGAGCGGGTAGATCACCTCCCCGTCCGGGCTCCGGGGCTCCCACCAGCCTCGTGCCGTCTCCTCCCGGGAGCGCCGGACCTTCGGGTAGACGGTGCCGTTGTATGAGCAGTATAACCCCTCGCCGTAGATGGTGCTGCTCGATCCAACGATGAGCCGCCTGACCGGGTGATCGAGGAGCGCTTCAAGGAGGGCGGCGGTCCCGGTGGTGTTGATGCTCATATACTTCTCAAGCCGGTACATGCTCGGCCGCTCCCCGATGACCGCCGCCAGATGAATGACGGCGTCGACTCCGTCGAGGGCTTCATCGAGGTGGTGTGAGTCGCGGATATCTCCGACGATGACCTTCGCCCGCCGATCGAGATGGTCCGGTCGGCGGCGTTCCTGCCCGTGCACCCCCGGTGTCAGGTTGTCGAGGATACGGACTTCATGGCCGTGCTGCAGGAGTTCAGTTGTGAGGTGGGACCCGATGAACCCCGCTCCTCCGGTGATGAGAACACTCTGGCTGGTATCGGTCTGCATGGTATACCCCTGATGCACTCCCTGGATTAAATATTATCGCACCTGGGAAATATTAATGAATATCATCTATCTCAGGTATTTTTGCCTATCCCGGTAGTGGCCCGGAAGAGGCTGCCTCCCTCGTGGGGCAGGGTGCTGCACCGTGATATACTGATCTGATCTCGTGCACCAGGCCTCCACCGGCGGTTCACGAGTGCTCATTGCCATTTGCTACCATGAATCCCCCGGCACGACATTCTGTGTGGAACCATACTTTGCCCCGGGTTGCCTGAGACGAAGATGCCAGATCTCGTTTTGCTGAATCGGATATGAATATGGGGGCAGTGCTCAGGCGTATAGCCGGGGAAAGCCGTGCCCCCGGGGTGCGATCGATCGGAAGTGACTGATGCGCTCCTGCGCATCAAAATTCATAAGATTAAGGGGCACGATGCACGAGATGTAGCGGCATATGATACCGGTCCTGCCGGCACTGCAGAAAACCGGTCGCGATCTCCGGGGATGTATCCGGATATATATGCCATCGCATACCCGGCACCCCGGGAGCATGGCGAAAGGGTGAAATACCTTGATGTATATGAATGATTTTATGAACCTCAGGTTGTTACCTGCTCTGATTGTGCTCCTGATTGGACTCTCGCTCTGCGCCGCCTGTACCGACACCGGGGGAGCCGCTGGCCCCACAACTCCTGGAGAGACGGCGACAGGTACAGAAACGCCTGCACCCACGGGAACACCTTCGCTCATACCAGAACCGACGCAGACTGCACCGCCGGGAAAAGAGATTACCTTCCAGACCGAGGGCGGATACCCCTCACGGGCTACGCATGACCTTACCATCACCTTCAGCGGGGGCCTGGGACAGGACTTCGTCACGAAGATCGACGTGCGCGTGACCAAATCGACCGGGGAGGTCATCACCGATACCCTGCCGGCGATAAAGGGCGAAGAGATCACCCTTCATGATGCAAAAGGGGAGAACCGGGTTGAGATAACCGCCACCTACTTCACGGGAGAATCGCTCAAGGTCGTCGATAAGATTGTAGTAGTCCCGTAACCTACCCACTCTTTTTTTGGCTCTTTTTCCCTCCGGTCACTCTCGTGGTACGCTCCAGCGCACGAGCAGGCCGTCATCGATCCGTTCGGCATCGATGAGGTGCAACCGCGTAAAATCCACTTCCTGGATAAACCCTGCCCCGTCAACGGGCGTGGGGGCATCCATCCCGCCGATGATGATATTGCCGATGAACGCCTGGAACTCGTCGATGAGCCCCTGTTCAAAGAGCGTCCAGATCAGTCTTCCCCCTCCTTCAACCATCAGGCGCCGGACACCCTGCCGGTAGAGGTCTTCGAGCAGGGCCTCGAGATCGACGGTCTCATCGCCGGCGACGATGACGGCGGCATGCTGCCGGAGGGCATCCACGGCATCGGAAGGTGCTTTCCCCGACACGGCGATGATTCGTTTTCCGCTTCCTTTATGGAGGATATCCGCATCGAGGGGTGTCCTTCCCCTGCCGTCCACTACAACGCGGATGGGATTCTCATCCTTCCCGGCCGCTCTCCGCCCGGCCCGATGTTCGGGGGACTTGACGGTGAGTGAGGGGTTGTCGGCGAGCACGGTTCCTATACCGACCATGATGGCATCGCTCTCCGCCTTGATCCGGTCAACCCTCAGGTAATCCTCGCTGCCTGAGATCTTCACCTGACGCCGCTCTCCGGTCGATATCTTTCCATCAGCGCTCATAGCAATGTTGACGAAGACAAACGGGCGCATAGCCAGAGGTTATACACCGGGGCTCATATATACTCCCTTTTCGCACGGGGTCCGGCATACTGATATTTCAGGTCGAAGAATATTCGAGACCGGGCAGAGGAGAATAAAAAAACACACTCTGTTTATTGAAACATCGCTAGATATTGGATTTGCTGTTCCGAATTGATTATATATCATCTCCAGCATAATCACTGTACCGTATATGCCCCCGAGCCGGCGCTTTCTGGGTTGTTTACAATACGACTGCTTTACCGGAACGGATATCGTCAAGATGATCGTGATGGTATCGCTCTCGGTGGTGTCACTCATGCTCCCGATGACCGCACCGTTGAGCATCCAGCCGTTCTGTTCGTTGATCTATTGCATCCCGGTACTCTTTGTCGCTCTCTGGTTTCCCGGGCAGGCGTTCAGGGTGACAGCGCTTCTTGTTGCCGGGTTTCTCCTCACCCAGGTGTACCTCTTCATCCTTGGTTTCACCGTCGATCCCATGCTGACGGCGCTGCATACGATGATCATCTTCTGGGTCTTCGGGGCTGCAACCCTCTTCTCCCAGGACTCCCGGCTGGCTGCCTCCAGATGCAGGCAGATCGTCGGAGATACCCGGAAAGCACGTTTTCTCTGTGATCCGAAAACCCTCCGGGTTCTCTGCGCCAGCAAAAAGTGCGCCGATATGCTCGATTACGTACCCTCCGAGCTCATCGGCATCCCGGCCGAGGCGTTCTGGGCGGATGAGGCCAGCAGGACCTGGTTCCTTGATGAGATGGAGCGAGAGGGCTACATCGGGAACGCGGAGATGGCATTTCATGCGCAGAACGGCGCTTTGCACCGGGTTTTCCTCTCCTGCAGATCGTTTGCCTCCGAGACCCTCTACGAGTGTACAATCGTGGATATCGGCAGGCTCCCCGACGGGGGCGGTGAACTCGCCCGGTCAAACAGGCAGTTGATGGATCTCATCCAGCAGACGAACGACATCTTCTTCATGCTGGATGCCACGGGCTGCTTCCTGCACTTCTCCTGGACCCGTGCACCTGAGTACGGGCTCTCCTGTGATGAGATCGTCGGGAAGAACATGGATGATCTCCTGCCCGCCGATCTTGCCAGGTTGACATGGGAGATGGTCGAAACGGTGATACAAGGGCAAAACGACGCCCATTACAATGTCGATATGGATATTCGGGATGCCGCGCACACATTTTATGTTACCCTTGCCCCGTATAGCATGGCGGGCGGTATGTTCACCGGTGTCGTGGGGTCGGCACGCGATATCTCAGAGGCGCAGAGGCAGAGGGTTGCATGCCGACAACTCACCTGGGAGGTTGAACAGTGGAAAGGGCTTGTTACCCGTCTGGCGCATGAGTTACGCACTCCGCTCCAACCGCTCGTCGGCTATCTCCGGATGATCGCCGAGGAACCCGGCCAGTATGGTCTCACGGGGGACCTGGAGAAGATCTTCAGGACGTGCCTTTCGTGCGCTGAGCAGGAGCAGCGGGTGGTGGAGCGGGTGGTCGATCTCAGTCTTCTCATGATGGATTACGTCGATCTGGCCATCCAGAATATACCGCTCCGCGAGCTCGCCGAAGATGCCGTCGCCCGGGGCGGCTACACGATAGATATCCGGATTCATAACGATATACCCGATAACGTCAATATCCTGGGAGATCCCGATCGGATCTCTGCGGCGCTGGCGGGACTGGTATCAAATGCTGTTACGTATAATGAACCGCCGGTGGAGGTCTGGATCGGGTATGCGAGTTCAAATGAAAATCATTATATCATGGTGCGCGATAATGGCATCGGTATCCCCCGGGAAGATATCGGATCGATCTTTGAGCCATTCTACACCAGAGGCTTCAGCCCGGAGCACAATGGAGGCAAAGCCGGTCTTGGGCTCCCGGTCGCAAATAAGTATGTCCAGTTGCATGGGGGTGACATAACGGTGACGAGTGAGATAGGGAAAGGGAGCACCTTCACCATCAGGATACCAAGGGAGGTATAAGTCTGTGGGAGAGAAGATCATGGTCGTCGATGACGACCTGCCGACGCTGGAAGTAATGGAACTGCTGCTCAAGAAGATCAACCGTGAACCGCTCCTGGTTCATAACGGATGGGATGCGCTCCGGGCGATCAAGAAAGAGAAGCCTGCACTCATCATCCTCGATGTGATGATGTCGCCCATAGATGGATGGCAGTTCCTGGAAGAACTCAGGCGGAACGATGAGTACCGGGATATCCCGGTCCTGCTCTTCACTGCAAAGCATGTCTGGCCGGAGGAGTATTCGAGGTATAAGAATGACATCGTCGGCGTCCTGGAAAAACCCATCTCTCTTGCCGAGCTGAAGGGGGCTCTGGAGAAGGCTCTCGGGGAGGATTCATCCTCCAGCTCCCCCCACGCCCCGAAACTCAAGCTCTGATGAACTGTCCTGCAGGCAGAGGCTCCCTCTCTGTCGGGCATCTTTTGTGCCGTACCTATCCATCCCGCCGGTATGGTCGCGAAGTATTCAATAACGGCAGATCCGCGTTTTTAGAATCCCGGCGCCTCTCGCTCTCCTGCGACGATACGGCGGAAGCGGCAGGGTGCACAGGTCGTTCTCCTGCCGTCAGGCTTTTGTGGTGTGACCTTCATTCCTGAGGATCTCGGCGATCCGCGGGAGGCGGTGCTTGAGAAACCGGCGCTGGTCCAGCTCAACGGGATCATTCGTACAACAGGAGAGCGTTCCACGGATCAGGGGAGTCCGGGAGACGTATATGACGATGGAGATCGCCCACTTCAATGAGTGCCCCCGGTTCATCACGAGGATCGAGGGGCTGCGATATCGAACCCCTCGTCACTTTCGAGTCGAACAAGGACTACGTGGATGGTGAGCAGCTCGATCTCGTGCCGAACAACAGGGCGTGTGTGCGGATACAGGAGATCCCTGATTGACCGGGCGAGTTTCTCCAACCAGGCGAAGGTGAACGCGAAGGGTGTTCTGAGCGAGGTGTCTGTCTCACAGGCGAGCCGGGAGTTTGCACGGCGTGACCGAGGTCAGGCAGGAGATGGCCCGTCGGGTCGAGAAGGACATGGCCGCGGTGCCGGTGAATATACGGCAAAGGCGGTTTTTTGGGTATCGGTGCGTTTTACGCTCGCCGCTGAAGCTGGAAGGCCGTGATCCCCCCGGGCGCTCATGGGGTTCTTGCGGTTTTATGCACCTGTCGGGTATGTCTTGAACGATACATTTATTATATTGTGCGCATATGAGTAATATGTTACATCAGAGGTGAAAGAAGAAATGCCAGGATTTGATGGTACCGGGCCCCGTGGTACGGGGCCGATGACCGGTCGGCGCATGGGCAGGTGTGCCCCGTCGCCGGTGGAAGGAACGCCTACGGGTGAAGAGACTGCTGCTCCGGTTCAGCCGCCGCAGGGCTACGGCCTTGGAAGAGGCGGAATCCCGCGGGGCTGCGGTAGAGGATTCGGCGGTGGGCGCGGGCGCCGCTGCCGGTGGTAAACGAGAAGACGTTCCGTGCAGGCGGCCTTCGGGGTCACCTGCCCGGCCTTTTGCTTTGAAGATTTTTGACCGGTGGGCGGTTATCCGGAGAGGGCGGCTCTTGCCTCGCGGGCAAATGCCAGTGTCCTCTCCGGGCACCGTGCGCCGTCTCGCCTGACGCCGGTGTGCACGTCGACACCGTAGGGGCGAACTATCTGTATTGCTTCGCGGACATTCTCCGGCGTGAGCCCTCCTGCAAGGATTACGGGGATAGCGGAGCCTGCCACGATCTCTGCACTGATATTCCAGTCGTGGGGGATGCCCGTTCCCCCGATCTTTTCGTCTGTTCTGGTGTCGAGGATGAGGGCGTCGGCGTATGGTTCGTACCGCCTCGCCGTCGCGATGGCCGTTCTGTCCATGACGTGGACGGCCTTTACGATCCGCACATACGGGAGGGCGTCGCGGACGGCATCGAGCCCGGCCGGCTCGACGATGTCCTGGACCTGCAGCGTCGTGCAGCGCGACTCCCTCACGAGCCGTATGAGGCCATCCGTATCCCGGAGGTGGGTGACCGCGACCGGTTCGATGAACGGCGGGAGACGGCGTATCATCTCCGCGGCCTCCGCCGGGGTTACGACGTCGGCGCTCGGGTGGGTCACTCCCATGATGAACCCCACGGCGTCGCAGCCGGCGGCGACCGCACACTGCATGTCTGCAGGGCTCGCTGTTCCACAGAATTTGATGCGCATCGGAGGAGCTCTGTCGTCAGGGGAGAAGAGGGTATTCCCCGGGGGTGAGCGGGTTTGAGGTGTGATCATCGTGCAGGCCGGGTCACCCCCGGCAGATCGACGGCGGGCCGGAATCGGGCGGTGTCCGGCCGAGTCTCGCTCACCGCACCCCCTCCCGGCCGTTCCACTCCCGCACCAGCCGCGCGTAGCAGCCCTCGCAGACCTTCGCCTGCGCATCCCGCGAGCGGTAGACCGCCTTCTTATCGCCGCAGACGTCGCACCTGCCGAGCTCGACCGTTGTCCGCTCAAACGTCCGGTGGTCGAGCACTCCCGGGAGCGGCTGCACCTTCGCCGGTCGCTTCGCCCTCTTCAGGCAGTCGTAGCAGAGGTATGCTCCCCCGCCTCGTTTGACTGACGACGTCGGCCGCTGGCCGCAGACGTGGCAGGGCTCGTCCTTTGCGACCGGGAGGGCGATGTAGTCAGCAGGGTTGACCGGGACGGTCGTTTGCACATTTGCACCCACTTGCACACCTTTGCACCGAGTTTTGCACCCATAAGAACCCGCAAGTGCAGCCGGTTCCGACATTCTGCCGATATTCTTCGAGAACTCCAGCACGTTTGCACCACTACGGATTTCACAGGCATCCGAAGTTGACTCACCCGCCCCTGCAGGCATGCTCTCCGTTCCCGAAAACTGGTGCAAATGACTATTCTGATCTGTACATATCTCTGTACATATCTCTCCAATACCAGAATCCTCTCCGTCAGGGTCGTTTTCTTTGTTTGCACTTTCCCCGGAATTCAGGTGCAAACCCGGTGCAAAGGTGCAAACATGTGGGCTATCGTCGCTATCGTCGGGATCGTCATCCAGCCAGACGGTGGCCTCACTGCTCCAGGCCCGGTAGACCTCAACATTGAACGTGAAGTACTGCTCCCGGCGGCGAACCGTGGCTCCGTATTCGTTGTTCTCCGTCACGCTGGCATCGTAGAGGCTGATCGCGGGGCATTTTTCCAGGAGGCCGGCATACGTGGCCCGGCTGTTGTTGTAGCCATGGAGGAGCCGGTAGGTCTGGTGGTAGGAGAGGCCGATGGTGTTCTGGAGTTGCCGGACGGTGAAGACCTCGACGCCCATCCGGGCTACCGTCGCGAGCGCCGCTGATTCGTTCTTCGTCAGTTTCGTCTCCTGGCCCCCGGCTGTCCCGGAGAGGGCGGCGTAGAGTTTCGCCGCCGCCGCAAAATCCTCCGGCCGGGCGATCACCGCTCCGTCGGCGTCGCGGTCCCGCTGGAGGGCAAAGAGCCGGGCCCGGCACTTGATCAGGTCGAAGAGCATCCCCGGGTTCCTGCGGTTCTGGGTTGTGGAGGACTGTATCCGCCGGGCGAAGGGGATCCGGACGGTGAGGATCTCGGTTTTGATGACTTCCCAGATCGCCCGACAGGTGAGGATATCATCGTGTGCCGGGCCA
>JAAZGM010000209.1 GCA_012511245.1 Methanomicrobiales archaeon
CCTTGAGATCATCAACTTCCTTGGCGAGAAACAGCCACGGATCGCAAAGATCCTCGATGGCGTCACTGTCAAGGTCGGAAGCGATGAAGTTACGCTCACCGGTATCGACAAGGAGAAGGTGGGCAACACGGCCGCAAACATCGAACATGCGACCAGGATCACCAAGCGTGACCCCCGGGTGTTCCAGGACGGCATCTACATCACCGAGAGGGCGTGAAAGCAATGGATGAAACAAGAAGATTGATCCGCGCCCGCGCCCGGCACAACAAGCCTACCTTCAAGAGGCGGGGTATTCACCGCAAGACGAAGCTCGAAGATGTCTGGCGGCGTCCGCGCGGTCTGCACAGCAAGCAGAGACGGCAGTTCAAGGCAAAAGGCGCCCTTCCCAGACCTGGATACGGGGCACCTGCCGCAGTTCGGGGCATGCACCCGAGCGGCTACACTGAGGTCCGGGTCTTTACACCAGCAGACCTCATGAACCTGAACCCTGAGACCCAGGCCGTCCGGATTGCCGGAACCGTAGGGAACAGGAAACGTGGAGTGATTCAGGAGCAGGCGCTGGCACTCGGGCTCAAAGTCCTGAATGCAAAAGACCTCACCCCTGTGGCTGAAGTACCCGCTGCAGCCGAAGAAGAAGAGGTGAACGAAGATGAGTGATCTCGCCAACCAGAAGCGAATGGCAGCGGCCATTCTCAAGTGCGGGATCAACCGTGTCTGGTTCGATCCCGAACGCCAGACCGATATCGAGGGAGCGATCTCCCGAAACGACCTGCGCGAGCTCATTGAAGAGGGCGCGATCCGGGCGAACCCTGTGAAGGGGAACAGCCGTGGAAGAACCCGCATCCGTATGGCAAAGCGCTCCTACGGCCACCAGAAAGGGGCCGGCCGGAGGAAAGGTGCTGCTGGCGCGCGAAACCCCAGCAAACGGTCATGGATCCGCAAGATTCGGGCTCAGCGCCGCACCCTGCGCGAGATGCGCGAGGAAGGCGCGATCGACCGGAGTCTCTACCGCCTTATGTACCGGCGGGCATCTGGAGGCCAGTTCCGGAGCGTGTCGCACCTTGAGGCTCAGGTTGAGATTGTGGCAGGGAGGATGAAATAATGGCAACCGGCCCAAGATACTTTGTACCCTTCCGGAGAAGGCACGAAGGCAAGACCGACTACTACAAGCGGATGTCGCTCCTGTCGTCGGGGATGCCGAGGATGGTCGTCCGGAAGACAAACCGACAGATCATCGTGCAGCTGGTCGTCTCCGAGCTTGAAGGGGATCGCACCCTGATGGCTGCATACTCGACCGAACTCGCAGACTACGGCTATGAGGGATCGACTGCAAACACCCCGGCTGCCTACCTTACCGGGATGCTGTTCGCGGTCAAAGCACTGAACGGAGGATACGACGAGGCGATCCTCGATATCGGACTTGCCCGGGCAAAACCCGGAGCCCGTGTCTTTGCCGCTCTCAAGGGCGCTGTGGACGCAGGGTTCGATGTTCCCTACGGTGAATCGATCCTTCCCGATGAAGAACGGCTCAAGGGTGCCCATATCGCGGAGTACGCTCCCGAGCAGGCGGGCAATCTGGTTGAGAATGTAGAGGCTGTGGCTCTGGCCATCAAGAAGGAGCTGGTGTGACATGGCATACGTACAGGAAGAATGGATCCCGCTCACCGGCCTCGGGCGCATGGTCGCCTCAGGCGAGATCACCAACATCGATGAGGTGCTTGCGAGCGGCAGGCCGATCAAGGAGCCTCAGATCGTCGATTTCCTCCTGCCTGATCTGGAGGATGAGGTGCTGGACATCAACATGGTCCAGCGGATGACCGACTCAGGCCGCCGTGTGAAGTTCAGAACCGTCGTCGTGGTCGGCAACAGGAACGGCTACGTCGGGTTCGGCCAGGGGAAGGATGTCCAGGTCGGCAACGCGATCCAGAAAGCAATCGCAAACGCGAAGCTGAACCTGATCAAGGTCTCCCGTGGCTGCGGGAGCTGGGAGTGCGGATGTGAGGCAGCCCACTCGATCCCGATCGAAGTGACCGGGAAGTCGGGCAGCGTCCGTGTGACGCTGAAACCTGCTCCCCAGGGCATCGGCCTTGTCACCGGAGATATCCCGAAGAAAGTCCTGACGCTTGCGGGCATCAAGGACGTCTGGGCGTTCAACCGGGGACAGACCCGGACGACCATCAACTACGCGAAAGCGACGTTTGAGGCGCTCCGGCAGACGAACATGGTCCGGATCGGAGGGAATGAGTGATGTACGCGGTAGTACAGGTGCGCGGCGTGGTCAAGACCAACCGCGAGATCAAGGATACCCTGAAGATGCTCCGCCTTCATCACGTGAATCACTGCGTTCTCGTGCCGGATACGCCCGCGTACCTCGGCATGATCCGCAAAGTGAAGGACTTCGTAGCGTATGGTGAGGTGGATGCAGGGACTCTGGCCACTCTCCTGCGCACCCGGGGCAGATTGACCGGGGACGCGAAGCTGACCGACGAATACGTCCGTGCGCATACCCCGTATGCCGATATCGACGAGTTCGCGGCAGCGCTCTGCAACGGCGAGACAAGTTTTTGCGATCTGGTGGAGATCAAGCCGGTGTTAAGACTGCACCCACCTCGAAAGGGCTATAAAACCATCAAGCGAACCTTTCAGCAGGGTGGAGCTCTCGGCTACTATGGCCCCCAGATCAACGATCTCCTCTATAAGATGAGGTGAGACTGATGCCCGTAAACAAGAGATCCAAATACAGGTGTTCACGGACCTGTGGCGGCGGCACGCACAAGAACCGGCGTGGCGCCGGCAACAGGGGTGGACGGGGTAGAGCCGGGCAGCGCGATCACCGCTTCTCTCACTTCTACCTGAAGGGCGAGATAGCCAACGGAAAGCATGGTTTTGTCAACAAAACTTCCGTGGCGGTCTCTGCCCTTGATGTCGGTGAGATCGACCAGATGGCCGAAGCGCTGCTTCGCGAAGGGCTTGCCACACAGGAGGGCGATCTCATCGCCCTCGATGCTACCGAACTCGGCATCGAGAAGGTGCTCGGCGGTGGAAGAGTCACCCACAAGATGAGTATCTCCGCTCGGGCGTTCTCAGAACGTGCCCGGGCGAAAATCGAGGAGATGGGCGGTCAGGCAACGACCGTCTGATCCTCTCTTTTAGGTGAAACCATGGGAGATCTGCTGGATAGATTTGAACCCATCCTTGCAGCGATGCCTGCAGTCAGAGGGCCGGAAGGGCACGTCCACTTCAAGAACAAACTTATGTGGACGCTTGCCATCCTGCTTCTCTACTTCACATTGACTAACATCGATATCTTTGGACTCTCTGCGCAGTCGCAGGATATTTTTGGAATGTACCGCGCACTGCTTGCTGGTGCGAGCGGTTCGCTCCTGCATCTTGGTATCGGGCCGATCGTCACCGCGTCGATCGTGCTGCAGCTGCTCAAGGGTGCCGGACTCCTGCAGATCGATACCAGCGAAACCCGCGGACAGGTCATGTATATGGGCCTGCAGAAGTTGCTCATCTTCGTGATGATCATCGTCGAAGCGTTCCCCATGGTTGCGAGCGGGATGATGCTGCCCGACCCGGTGGTAGCTGCGCAGTTCTTCGGCGGAAACACCCTTGTGGTCTCGCTCATCATCTTCCTCCAGGTCTGCCTCGGCGGCCTCCTGATCGTGTTGATGGATGAGGTCGTCACCAAATGGGGTGTCGGCTCAGGCGTGGGGCTCTTCATCGTTGCAGGAGTCTCGCAGGGGCTTGTAAACGGCTTCCTGAACTGGCAGACGGGTGTCGATCCCTTCCCGATCGGGTTCTTCCCGCGACTCTTTGCGATAGGAACCTCGGGAGCAAGCTTCCTTGAGTACTTCGGGACGGATCTGCTCGCCCTCATAACGACGATCGCCATCTTCGTGGTCATCGTCTACGTGGAATCGACCCGTATCGATATTCCGCTTGCACATGCCGCAGTTCGTGGTGCGCGGGCGAGGTTCCCGGTGAAGCTCATCTACGAGAGTGTTCTCCCCATGATCTTTGTCCGGGTCCTGCAGGCGAACATCCAGATGATCGGGATGCTCCTCTCAATCGCCGGGATAACGATCTTCGGTGAGTTCCAGGGGCAGACACCAGTCAGCGGCCTGATGTGGTATATCG
>JAAZGM010000210.1 GCA_012511245.1 Methanomicrobiales archaeon
ATGGCCGTGAACCCGGCGACGTACGCCCCGATGAGGAGGCGGAGCAGGTAGGGCCGGTCCGTCGTGGCACTGACCTCAAAGACCCTGGTCCGGTAGACCGTCTCCCCGCTGATCTTCGGCGTGATCAGGAGCGAGCCGTCAGGTTGTACGATCAGCCCGACAGGATCGTTCTTCTGTATGTTCGCGGACCTGATCCACTGTTTCGGCAGGGATACGATGTACGAAGAACCCCCGGTGATCTGGACTTTTCTGATCTCCATGGATTATACAGTGTTGGTGCCGGGAAGGTATATGCATTCTGTATAGTATATATGATGCCGAATTTTATCATGCATCTATATCCCCGTATAGAGCCCTTCGAGAACGCCTACCTGCCCGATACATCCACGCGGTAAGCACTGGCCTGGCTGAGGAATGGCAGTGACAGCCGGCCCGGGAAGAACCGCGCCCGGAGCAATGAAACCCGGTCTGGTAACCATGCACAGAAGAGACGATCCCGTTACTGTAACGACTCGCGAGGGAACGTGAAGCGACGTTGTGCCGCTGCTACATCCACATGAGCCACGAGATCCCGATGAGCAGGGTGAGGAGGATCGCGGTTATTATGATCGGCCATACCCGGTACCGCCGTGCAGCGGCCTTTTCCCGGGGTGCCCGGGGTTCTATCTTCAGCAGAACGACGGCGATGAGTGCGCCTGCTATCAGCCCGACGACCTGCCCGGCAACCAGCAACGCAGTAGTGATCAGGCTCATGGGCTGGAGCACCAGGACGAGGCCGGCCACCACCGTTGGCGGGATGATGGCGGCAGCGATGGCGACACCGGCGATCACCTCCGAAGTGCCCCGGTTGAACGCCACCACTGCCGCGAATCCGAGGAGCACCGCCATCAGCGTGTAGATGGGGTTCGCCACGAGACGCCTGGTGATCTCGTCGGTCAATCCGAGCGGTATGACGATATTGATGAGAAAGGTGGCGATTGCAGAGAGGATGAAGACACCCAGGAGCAGCGTCGCCAGTACGCCGAGGCAACGCAAGGCGTTCTCGATCCTGCCGAGAGCGGCATAGACGGAGAACCCGTAGATCGGGCCCATGATCGGGGAGAGGAGCATCGCCCCGATGATGATCGTCTGGTTGTCGAGGAGCAGGCCGGAGAGGGCTACCAGTCCGGCGATGGACGTCAACGACAATTTTTCGAGATCCAGGGTCCCATAACCCTTAACTGTGTCGAGCAGTTTCTCGACCGGCGTCTTCTCTTCCTTTTTCTCGACCTTCTTCTCGGCACGTTTCAGGAGCGACGAGATGACGAACTCCGGTGTCGAGACCTCGATCATGTTCTCGTTGTACCGCAGGTCCAGCACGCCCTGGATCTTCTCGATCAGGTCATCGAGGCTCTCGTCCGGCGTGTAGATAGTGATCTCGTAGACGTCCTGTACGAGCGATATCGTGTAGTGAAGGCCTTCGAGAGTCTCCTCTACCTGCTGGTGCCCGTCTTCCCGGACGTGTACAACGATCTTCTTCATGTTTTGCCGGCCTGCATATTCCTCGAGAGCGCGAATTCCTGATCGGGCACTGCCCGGCTATCCGGTCGTTCCTCGCATCGACGACTCTGTTGCTCCCGATGTGCTCCTTCCCCTGCCACTCACGTGTTTTTGCCTGGATGTTCACCCGGCAGCGTCACCAAAGCAGTAGTTCGCGGCAGTGCAGGTGTTCCGGGATGGAAATGTCGGTACGGCCGGCTTCTTTCTGCTATCTGTGGTGGGTCCTTCGTTCACGGGCACGATCCGGAAACGGCGCTATCTACGGAGATCTAATGGCTGCAGATGAATTTAAGGTTTCGCGAGTGCGCGGGAGATGAAGTAATCCGGTATGGGTTCACCCTCGTTCGAGATAGGGCGAACCGCTACGCTGGGGGAGATAGGCGAACGGTGCCATCCATCGATGGACATACCTCGCGGCTGCGGGAATCCCGGAAGAAATGCGGTTTAGAGAGAAGAGGATACACGAAAAGACGACGTCAAGGGGGGAAGTGTCTCGCGTGGA
>JAAZGM010000029.1 GCA_012511245.1 Methanomicrobiales archaeon
ATACCCTACACGGAGGCGATCGAGATCGCGAACCGCACCGTCGAGGAGAAACTCACCTTCGGCGACGATCTCTCTCCGGCGGCCGAACGGGCTATCGGCGATGTGATCGGGCAGCACTACTTCATCGTCGACTGGCCGACCGAGATCAGGCCCTACTACGCGATGCCGTATCCCGACCGGCCCGAGTTCTGCAAGGCGTTCGATATGATGCACCCCCGGATGGAACTCTCCTCCGGCGCCCAGCGTATCCACGACCACGACCTCCTCGTGGAGCGGATCCGCGCAAAAGGGCTCTCTCCGGAGAGTTTCGAGTTCTACTTAAAACCGTTCCGCTACGGCATGCCGCCGCATGCAGGATGGGGGCTCGGCATCGAGCGTCTCGTCATGACGATGCTTGACCTTCCAAACATCCGCGAGGCGGTGCTCTTCCCGCGCGACCGGCACAGACTGACGCCATGAGATTAAGTAGACCGGCGACCTACGGATCGGCGTGCCCGCGTAACCGGCACAGGATCGTCCCATGACCCTGACAGACATGCTCCTCCCGACCACCGTGGTCGGGAGCTATCCCGTGGTGAAAGGCTCGGGGCTCTTTGCCCGCATGGATCCGCTCAAACACGCGGTAGAGGTAGCGGTCGCCGACCAGATCGGTGCCGGGATCGATATCATATCCGACGGCCAGGTCCGGGGCGACATGATCCGGGCGTTCACCTCCCACCTCCCCGGCATCCGCGGATCCTCGGTCGTCGGGAAGGTCCAGCCCGCCCGCCAGCCGATAACCCTTGCGGATACGAGGTATGCCCTCTCCCGCCACCCGAAGGTGAAGGGGATCCTCACGGGGCCGAGCACGCTTGCGCACGGCCTTGCCCTGGAGACGCCGTTCTACCGGAACAAGGATGAGCTGGTCCTCGACCTTGCCGGGGCGCTCGCGGTCGAGGCGGGCTACCTTCAGGAGGCGGGCGTCACGCTCATCCAGATCGATGAACCCATCCTCTCGACGGGTGCGGCAAACATCGCCGTCGGGCGCGATGCGGTGAACGCGATCGCCGGGAGGCTCCAGGTGCCGGTATGCCTCCATGTCTGCGGGAATCTTGGAGGCGTCATCGACGATCTTCTCAGGATGAACGTCGCTGTACTCGATCTGGAGTTTGCAAACAACCCCGGAAACCTTGAGGTGCTCTCGGCAAAAGACCTGCGCGGCCGGATGATCGGCTACGGGTGCGTGGATTCGGCGGATCCCGGTGTCGAGAGCGTCGAGACCATCCGGAAACGGATCGAGGCCGGTATCGAGATCTTCTCCCCCGGCGCCATGCTCATCGACCCTGACTGCGGCCTCCGGATGCAGGCACGCGATGCAGCGCTTGGAAAACTGAAGAATATGGTGATTGCGGCGGGCGAAGTCCGGGCTGAACTCGTGGAATAGGGCCTCAGACCACCCTGCTCGTCGTCGAGAGTTCAAGGCCTTTTGCGATGATGTGGTAGGGGATCACCCGTTGCGGCACATCTGCGCCCTTGAGTTTCTCGACGGCGAGCGTCCGCTCGAACTCGTTGCCGTGGACCTGCTCCCTGAGGGATATGAAGACGTCGGCGGCACGCATTATCCGCGCCTCCTCTGAGGGGCTGTGCAGGCCGGTGTAGAGGAGGTAGATGATATTTGCCCCCTCGGTGATGAGTTCACGGGTATCTTCGAGGATGAACCGGGCAACCGTATCGATGCCCCAGGCGGCGACCAGCGTGGAGAGGGAGTCAACGATGATCCTCTCGCCCTCCATTGCTGCCCTCATCGCCGCGGGATTCATGCCCCGTGCATCGATCATTCCCTCTTCCGGGGTGGTATCGAGCATCAGATAGGATCCCGATCCCTCTCCTGCCTTCCTGAACTGTTGCGCCAGGAGTTCAAGGCCGCTCAGAGGGGATCCGGCGATGACGATGCGGGTGCCGGGCGGGAATCCCCCGTTAAGCACCTGATCAAGGCCTGCGATCCCTGTTGAACGTTTGGTGGTTGCCACACTAATACCCCGGATTTATATCCTCAGACTCAAACTTTGCCGCCTGTTAACTAAATAGCTGCTCTTTCAGGTACACTTCGTCACCCGGTTCCAGCGCCGCAATAATCTTCCCTGAGCCGTTTCCTGAGGAGTTTCCACCCGTTCACCCGGGGTATCTCGCCGGCGATGATGATCCGGCGCGGGACCTTGTAGCCTGCAAGGCGTTCGCGGGCGAAGGCGATGATCTCTTCAGGGGTGATGCTGTTTCCCGAAGGAACCACCACGGCCACCGGGACCTCGCCCCGGCGTTCGTCGGTGCACCCGAAGACCGCCGCATCGCGGATGCCCGGGTGCTGGACGAGAACGTCCTCGACCTCGGTCGGGTAGACCTTCCAGCCCGACATCACGATCATGTCCTTCTTCCTGTCGGTGATATAGAGCATCCCGTCTCCGTCCAGGTGGCCGACGTCGCCGGTCAGGAACCAGCCGTCGGGGAGGAAGACGGCGGCGGTCTCATCAGGCATCTGCCAGTAGCCGAGCGCCACCCCCGGCCCCCGGAGGGCGATCTCGCCGTCCTCGCCGGGCGGAAGTTCTCGTGCGGGGTCGTTTGCATCGACGATCTTCACTTCCGAGAACCCGACCGGGGTGCCGACGCTCTGGAACTCGTCGGCGGTCGCGTAGTGCTCGGGTCGGATGGCGGTTCCGGTTCCGACGACGACCGTCTCGGAGAGGCCGTAGGCGTTGACGATCGGGATACCGAACCGTTCGTGGAAGGGTCTCCAGACGCCGGGCGTCAGGGGGCCGCCGCCGCTGATCATCGCCCGGGCGGTCGCAAGCGCCGCCTCGGTTCCCGGCGGAGTCTGGATGAGGGAGTGGATCACCGGCGGCATCCCGGCGACGACCGTTGCCTGATACTCACGGGCGAGGGCGAGGTAGCGGTCGAGGTCGAATCGCTCCATGACGACGTAGGTCCCGCCGGCCCGGAGGGTGGAGATCCCCCAGCTGATCCCGACATGCCCCATCGGGTAGATGCCGAGGTAGACGTCGGCATCGGTGAGCCGGAGGACATCGCGCTCGGCATCCATCGCGGCAATCCAGTTCCCGTGGGTGAGCATGGCGCCCTTCGGCTTTCCGGTGGTGCCGCTCGTGTACTGGATCTGGCAGAGGTCGTCGAACCGGCAGTGGACGGCGCGGCAGTCCGGCGGTGAACGGAGGAGGTTGACCCACGGTGTTGCGCCGGCGGCCTCGCCCCCCACGGCGACGACGTGCCGGAGCGACGGCGCCCGGTCCCGGATGCGGCCGACGAGCGCCGCACCATCCGCATCGGTGATGACGGCGACCGCCCCTGCGTCCCGGACGGCGTAGAGAACCTCGCTCTCGCGATAAACCCGGTTCGTCGGGACGGCGACGGCGCCGATGCGCCAGAGGGCGAAGTAACTGATGAGGTATTCCGCCGAACTGTCGAGGTAGATGCAGACACGATCCCCGCGCTCGACCCCGAGGCCGAGGAGGCCGCGCCCGACCCGGCAGGCCCGGTCGAGGAGTTCCGCGCGGGTGTAGGATTCTCCGGTGGAAGGGATGACAAGAGCGGTTTTTGTGGGGTTAGCGGCGTTTGCGTCGAGAAATGTGGTACAGTTCGGCATGGATCGGCTCCGGGCGGCATGTATGCGCCTTGATGTATATACTTGTTCATGAATCGGTAAATAGGTTGTTAAGGGGGGTGGTGCGCCATACCCTAAACCTACCACATACACTTGGCGCTGTTTACACCTTCAACCGCGCCGGGAGAATGGTTGCCTACGAATGTGATAGAGAAACTGAAGAACCTCGTTCCAGTCAATAAAGTGTACATAGGTAAGTACATTCGCCATCTCAAATGCATGCCGTTGAGGCAGAAGACCATCGATACAAAGGCCTGGTGGATCTACACCTACCTTTCTTGGAGTGAATTCAGCGACGCAAAGGAGATCAGCCCTGGGTGGCTTGAAGATTACTTCCTCGAACTGAAACTTTTTTCCGCTGGCTTGTCCCTGACTGGGAGAAGGAGTTTTTCCACAATATTCGGATGAGACGTCCGTGTAAGCATCTCCCCGTCGATCAGTTGATCACCCGCGAGGATATCGTCCGGCTCGTCGACGCTTGTGACAGGCCTCGCGACCGAGCGTTGATCATGTTCGATGGGGGGCTCCGGCGTCCGGATCGGGGAACTCCTTAGCCTCAACATCGGCCACGTCCAGTTCGATCGCTACGGTGCGGTGGTGATTGTGAATGGCAAGGCTGGGATGCGTAGGTTCCGCCTGATCAGTTCCGTACCGGACATACAGACCTGGATCAATATGCACCCGCTCCGCACGGATGCAAATGCCCCGCCCTTTGTGACCTCTCGGAGGTATGGGCACGAGCCTCGGCGCATGAGTATCCGGACGGTTGAGAACGAGCTGAAGTACGTCGCCTGGATGCTTGGGTTCACCCCCATGCCATCCACCATGCCCGGCTCACCGACCTGACCAGGAGCAACGGTAAGAAGCAGTGGCTCTCGGAGATGGAACTCCGGCTCGCCGCCGGTTGGGGGAAGAACAGCGCGATGCCGGTGGTGTATATCCACCTGTCCGGTGTGGATGTCGAGCAGAAGTTGCTGGAGAATGCCGGGCTTATCGATGATGCGTCCGACCGGATGGATACTGCGCTCGAACCCCGGCAATGTCCGCGGTGCAAGGCCTTGAACGCCCACGACGCCCTCTACTGTTCGGCATGCTCGATGGCGCTCGTTGAGGTGGCGGCAAGGAAGGTGGATGAGTCGACGGAGGAGGCGAAATAGAGTACGGATTACCTGCAGTTACTCCTGCAGATCAAGAAGGATTTGGGATTGTCGTGGCCGGGATTGCTTCTCTTTTTCCAGTGCTGTGATATCCCCGATCAGTGGGTGTCGCGCCCGACTGGTTTCTGATTCTTATTTCCGATTGGAT
>JAAZGM010000211.1 GCA_012511245.1 Methanomicrobiales archaeon
TCACCGACACGAGTCGGGTAGGCCTTGAAGACGACGATGACATCATCGATCCTGGTCGGGCCGACACCGTTGTCAGCGGCGATCTGCGAGGCGGATGTATCCTTGCTCGTCACGAACGGATACGTTCCGAAGTAGAGCGATATACCGAACCCCTGCGTACCTTCGAGGAGGACCACCTCATCGTTGTCGAGAGCCCCGTTGAGATCCGCGGCTACATCGGTGATGAAATCCGAGAGTTCGGGGACATCCTTCGCCTGCCGCGATGTCCGGAGGACGCGATCCGAATTTGCTGGACCGCAACCGGTTCCGGTGCTCCCGATCTTCTTCCTGAGGTGATCGCTCGTCTTGTCCCGCGCGATGTGGTCTGTCTCGATGATGCCGCATCGCCCGTCAACAAAGATCCTGTCCCGGACGTCGACCTGATCGACCTCCTGCATGAAGACACGGGGATCGACGAGTACACCGCTTCCGATCATGAGGTTCGCTTCACGGTAGACGAACCCTGAGGGAACCATCCTGACACCATATTCCTTCTCTCCGACACGGACAGTATGCCCTGCGTTCGGGCCGACGCCGCCCCGGGAGATGATGGATGGTCTATCCTGGTGAGCGATGTGGGCCACAATCTTACCCTTCCCTTCGTCACCAAAGAACCCGCCGACGATAATAGTACAACTCATTGTTCTATCAAGTAGGATGGAGCGATACATGCTGATAAACGTTACAATGCGGTACCGGAAGAGCGGTCATCCTGCTTAAAGGCAACAACATTTCAGCAGCCCGGAGATCGCTCGATCCACCGTTCCGCGCCCCGGGAATGAGAAGCAGGAGATATCCGGGACCGGGAGCGGCGCCAGGCAGGCATGTCCGGCATCTGCGCTGCGATATCCAGACGATCCCCTGTATCACCGATGACAGCAGTCGATCGTATATCAACCCTTGCACTTGCAGAACACCTCAGGTCCGATCGCCGCCTGGTTCCTGACCCCTTTGTTTCCAGTGGAATTTTCGTCCCGGAGGTATCGCTGGCTTACACGCCGGGATTTTTCTCCGGGGCGGGATATCGATCCGTACCCGGATCTTTTCAGAAGAGCGCAGGCGGGAAACCAGAGATCCGGTCGATGTTTCGAGGATGGAGGGTGTGTGACCAATACCGGTGCGGCAGGATCCTGTCCGACCATAATCCCTGAATAAATCCACATCTCCAGTGGAAATAAAGGGGTTCAACGCCCGTCATTCCCCTGTCGGACACCAAACAATCGGTTGCCGGGACAGGGATGTCGCATAAAAGAGTTTCGAATTTGGTTTAGAGATATTTATGGAGGTATTTTTATTTTAACGACTCCAGAAAGGTACCCATACGGGAGAGGGCTTCCTTGAGATCGTCCCTTGAGATGGCGTAGGCGCACCGTACGTGCCCGGTTCCGGAAGGGCCAAGGACGCTTCCCGGGACGACCGCGACATGCTGCTCGCGCAGGAGCCCCTCCGCAAACTCGACATCGGTCAGACCGGTGGACTCCACCGAGGGGAAGGCATAGAACGCTCCCTTCGGGACATGACAGGTAAGGCCGAGGTTGTTCAGCCCGTCAACGAAGAGGTTTCGCCGGAGACGGTACTCCCGGACCATAGCATCCTTCTCGGCCTCCCCGATCCGGAGCGCCTCGTAAGCCGCGACCTGCCCCATGACCGGGGCACAGAGTGCGACATACTGGTGGATCTTCAGGGCGGCGGCGGCGATCTCGGGCGGGGCGCAGAGGTAGCCGATCCGCCATCCGGTCATGGCAAAAGCCTTTGAAAATCCGTTTAAGGTGATCGTCCGATCCCGGAGTTCCGGGAGCCGTGCCGGCGAGAAATGATTGCCGTCGTAGGTGAGCTCGGCGTAGACCTCGTCGCTGATGAGGAGAAGGTCGTGGTCGACGAGGAGATCGGCGATCGCGCGCCAGTCCGCCTCTTCCATCACCCCGCCGGTAGGGTTGTTCGGGAAGTTTGTGATCAGGGCCTTCGTCTTTCTGGTGATGGACTCCGAAAGTGCATCAGGTGTCAGCCGGAACTCATCCTCCGCCCGGCAGATGACAGGCACCGGGGTTCCTCCGGCAAGGGAGACACAGGGGTTGTAGGAGACGTAACAGGGTTCAGCGACCAGGATCTCGTCGCCCGGATCGGTGATCGCCCGGATGGCGATGTCGGCCGCCTCAGAGACGCCGCAGGTGACGATGATCTCCGCCTCGGGATCATAGCGCGTGGAGAACCGGGTGTCGAGATAGCGACTTATGGCGCCCCGGAGCTGGGGCGTTCCCTTGTTCGAGGTGTAGGCGGTCGATCCCTGCTCGATGGAGTAGATGGATGCCTCGCAGACGCACCAGGGGGTCACGAAGTCCGGTTCGCCGACACCCAGGGATATGACATCTTCCATCGTCTGGGCGATGTCGAAGAACTTCCGGATACCTGATGGAGGTATGGCGCGGGCCCGTTTCGAGACGAAGTCCCTCATCGATCCCGCCTCAGAACGAGTAGGGGAGCCGCTCGACCTCTTCGCGCCCGGCGAAGGTGGTCCCGTTCTCCTTGTAGGTCTTCATGATGATGTGCGTCGCTGTCTCGCGAATCTGGTCCATCGGAGCGATCTGCTCGGAGACGAACCGCGCAATCTCGTGCATGCTCGGCCCGGCGACCAGGAGCTGGAGGTCGTACGCGCCGGTCATCAGGCGGAGCGACCGGACCTGGGGGAACCGGGCTATCCGCTCAGCAATCCGGTCGTAGCCGAAGTCCCGTTCAGGCGAGACCTTGAGCTCGATGACCGCAGCGACGTTTCCGTCGCCGGCCCGTTCCCAGTCGATGACCGCCCCGTAGCGGCGGATGGCCCCGTTCTTCTCCAGGCGTTCGACCCGGTCTTTTACATCCTCTTCACTCATCTCGGCCAGCACCGCAAGTTCATTGACCGGGGTGCGGCAGTTATCCTCCAGGAGCTGGAGGAGGGTACGATCCTTTTCGTCCATGGTTTCACCTGAACATTGCTCTCAATCGGTTGATGTCGAGTTGTTTGAGTCTCTGATCGTCGAGCCTCGGGTCGCGTGTGACGACCTCCTCGATCTTGCTCGTCGTTGCGTCGAACCACATCTCCTTCGTCCGGCCGTAGCGGCCCCGCGATATGACCCGGGTGTTGATGACGCCGAGCATGTTGAGCTCAGAGATGAGATCGGTGATCCGGCGATGCGTCAGAACATCGAGGTCGATGATCCGGGCGATCTCACGGTAGACCACCGTGACCTCGCCGCTCGTGAAGATCCGTTTGCCCATCTGCTCAAGGATCAGCATAGCGTAGAGGACGGCCTTGCTCTGGGTCGGGAGGGTGGAGATGCACTCCACCATGCTGTCGGTCTCGATCTTCTCCTGGGCCATCCGGACGTGCTTCTCGGTCACGCCCGCGGCGTTCTCGCGATCCGCGAGCTCGCCTGAGACCCGGAGGAGGTCGAGCGCCCGTCGTGCGTCGCCGTGCTCCTGCGCCGCAAGCGCTGCACAGAGCGGGATGACCGTCTCGCTGAGCGCTCCCTCGATGAACGCCATATCCGCCCTCTGCTGGAGGATATCGCAGAGTTGCGGGGCGTTGTAGGGGGGGAAGACGATCTCCTCTTCAGAGAGCGAGGAGAGAACACGAGGGTCCAGGAAGTCGGTGAACCGGAGATCGTTTGATATCCCGATGATGCTCACCTTTGCGAACTTAAGATCGGAGTTGATACGGGTGAGGTTGTAGAGGGTATCGTCACCGCTCTTCTTCACGAGTTTGTCGATCTCGTCGAGGATGATGACCATGACCCCGCCGCAGCTCTCGAGCTGGTTTTTGAGTTCCATGTAGACCTGATCAGTCGGCCACCCGGTCATCGGGATGAGGGTTCTGGGGGTGTCACTCGGGTGCCCGTTGGCATCGTCAAGACCGTTTGCGATCTGGGCGAGAACCCGGTACTGGGTATCGATCACTTCGCAGTTGAGATGGACGATCTTGCATTTCGTCCCGGCAAGGACACTTGCATTCTCAAGTTCTGTTCCCACGTACCTGACGGATGCCGTCTTCCCGGTCCCGGTTTTACCGTATATGAGGATGTTTGAAGGAGTCTCGTTCGCAAGGGCAGGTGCAAGGATGGAAGCAAGCTCATCGATCTGGGGTTTCCGGTGAGGAAGGATCTGGGGACGATAGTTGTGACGGAGGACTTCTCTATTCTTAAATATACGTTTATTGGTCAGGTACTTTTTAAATAACCCCATTGGGCTCGTTTTCTCATCTGGCATGGTGTCACCGGGGAGATGGGTTGACCAGGAAATTCCTGCGTTGAGATCTCATAATATGAACGCTTTAGTGATACATAACCCCTTCGTTTCCAGTGGAACTCAGACGAATTGACCATGACAAGATCCCGGGATTCAAGGGAGGGAGCAGAGAGCAAGATCCTGTGAGGGGTTGAAGGGATCACCCCGACCCCTTTGTTTCGTGTGGAACTCTGATGACGATACACCGTGTGTATCGTTCATTCAAAAGCTGATGCCAATAGTCATGTGTACCTCTGAAACTAAATATATAAAAATATATCGTATTTAGAAAGAATGAAAACAGAGAAAGAAAAAGAAAGGAAAACAAAATCTACGAGGTTATAAAAAACCAAAAGAGAAAACAGTTGATTATAAGAGCCATAATAAGGAAAAAGACAGATAAAAGAGGCAAAAACTAAAACCGAGCAAAAATTCCAAAATTTCAGAGATGATGTGAGAGAGACACAAGAAGGGACGGAGGTGAAAAAAACACAGAAAAAGAGA
>JAAZGM010000212.1 GCA_012511245.1 Methanomicrobiales archaeon
GGGATCATACCGTTTGCGTACATCGAGGAAGGGCGAGGGGGCATCACCGAGGTCTTTCACGTGCCCTACGCGGTATGGAGGCTCAACTGCACCGTATCTTCAACCATAAGGCCCGAAGCAGCGCATTTCAGGATGGCGCTCGTGGAGTTCAGCGGCGGAACAATCGTGGAGGGAGCCGACCTGCACTACCCCGGCAGCATCATCAAGAACGTCGAGAGAGGGGGAAAAGATTTCTTCCTCATCGTCAGCGTGGATAACGTGGACAGATACCAGATCGTCCTGGAGACGCTCCCCGGGTACTACTCAACCCCCCTCGGGTAAGGCGGAAGGACACACCCCGTCACGATGGCCCGGGGGACATGGGATGCAGGATCGTCAGGAGAACCCGGGATGAACTGCACAAGTATCCCCATCCATCGGCCGTGCACACCCTTTTTCCCGAAAGGGCGGGGATGGCCGTCAACAGAACTTCACGCGAGCAGAGCCGACTTGACGCAAAAAAAGAGATAATCTGCGATAGAGTGCCTCAGATCTTCTCGACGGTCACCCGGACACGGTCCCCGGCCTGCACACCATGCCCCTTTGGGACATCGATATTGAACCAGAGCACTTCGGGGTTCTCGTGATTCTTGTCCTGCGACATGAGACAGTCTTTGTGGTCATTGATGTTGGCCACAAACTCAACGGGAGCTTCGAACTCGATGATCTTCATGCCGTACAGTAGAGCGTTCCAGAATAAAATTATGATGCACGGGGAGTGACGCGCCACGTGGTACTGTTTGAGTAACTCCAGCGCCTGATATCCAGCTCATCGCAGATCTCAGAGAGGATGGCGAGGTTGATACCGACTTCTTTTGCAGAAAGGCCGAGATCAGTTGCGATATATTTGGATTTAAAGTAAGATTTTCCAGCCCGTAACCCGGATTTAAGGTGATAGAGGATCTTCCGCTGGGTGTCGCTATATTTCTCTTTAATACGATCTTTTGTCGACATTACCTGGTTCCCTCGTGAGCAAGTCTTTTTGTCGAGATCAGTATTTATACCTACCGATCTACGATCATAGGCCCTCAGAAAAAATACACAAACCCACGCACATTTGAGCATTAGCGCGCTGATCTGGAGGCTAAAGAGTGAGCACCATCCTTGTGAACACGAAAAATCGAATACAACGCTCCTCATAAAGCGGTTACCGACTCCCACCCGATCGTTCCTCCTCGCGCTTGCCACAACAGCACACAGGGATCGTTCTGCCAGGGCAGAGAGAGAGGAGTATGTGGATATCTGCCTTCCGGGCAGGGGAAAAGCGGCTGGAGCCCCTGGTTTACTCCTGCGGTACGACTCTTCCCCGGTCAACCGCCATGCGTTGCCCGCACCACAGGGCGCAGGGTTAACCTGCGACCTCAAGGCAGGAGCAGAAAGGTCATCCATAACCCCGTGGAGGGGATCAACACCGGGTGGCAGCACCCTCCCGCTCCGGCGAGGGCACCCTACATGCTGACGTCACCTCCGAATCTGCCTGTACACAACGGCAAATGCAGCAAACGCTATAGCCAGAATGGCACCGGTAGGAGAGAGCGGGGTGGTCTGCGCCAGATCCTCGTTGGCCGGCGGTACCGTCTGTATCGGCGTGAACGTCGGAAGATCAGATGTGGCCTCCTCCACCGGCACCTCATCCGTCTCAACGACGACGATAGGCCTCACTTCGTCATCCGTGTCGGTGAGCACCTCGACCGTATCTTCCTCGTACACCTCATCATCTACAGTTTCGGTTGGAGTTTCTCCCGACGTCTCATCCTCCAGTGCATCGTCCAGAGTCGCCCCGGGATCTGTGTTCTCTACTATCCTCTCAGGGGTCTCTTCTGAGGTCTCAGCAGTGGATGTTTCTTCCGGGGTCTCTTCTATCAGGGTCTCACCGGGTGTCGGGGCGAGTGTCCATGTCAGAGGTCGTGAGGTATCCGTGCTCTGGGCGGCTACAGGGAGAGCGGCAATCGCAGCTACCACAAACAGCACGATCAGGAGGGTTCTCCAGACCCATAGGTTTCCGGTCATGGGAGTCCAGATTGGGTATAAACCTATTTTTATATTTCGGTTGATTTAGAAACTGAAACAAAGCCTGACCGACCATAAAACCCCGTAACAGGGCAACACCACAGACTCTACACCGGTGTTCCGCCAATTCCCGTCCCCGGGTTACGCAAGGACGACCTGAAAGGGGCGTGAGAAAGACCCAGGACAGCGCTCACCGTGATCACGCGGCACAGTGTACGGAGTCTGTTGCCCGGCCTGGAACAGAACCCCTAAATGCTGCCAGAAGAACGTCGATGGCCTGACCCGCCCGGGTTCTGACCCCGGAGGACACTCCAGAAGAGAACAGGCAGGACCGTAACGCCTGCAGGAAAGAAGTAGCGATCAGATTGGTGCTTCACCAATCTTTTTGATCAGGCTCTCGATCACCGTATCGCGCATCCCTTCCACGAACTTGATGCTCCCGACAACAAGATGGCCGCCGCCGCTCACTCCGCCGCCGACGATCTCGCTATGGAGTTCGCGCACCATCTGCGGGATGTTCATCATGACACC
>JAAZGM010000213.1 GCA_012511245.1 Methanomicrobiales archaeon
CTCTTTGCCAAGATGACGGGCGATCTGCATAACAAGTTCCTTGATCGAGACCGGTTCTCCAGATCCGATATTGACGCACCCGGTTACCCCCGAGTCAAGGAGTGCCGCAAACGCATCTGCAACATCGGCAACATACAGAAAATCACGGACCTGATTCCCGTGTGTGCATCGGGCCGGCTCATCGTTCAGGAGAGACCGGATAACAGAGGGAACAAGTCGCGCCGGATACTCATACGGTCCGTACGGTTGAAAGATACGGCCCCATGCCAACTCAAAACCCATCTTATCTGCATATCTCTCACTGATGGATTGGAGATGATGTTTACATTGCCCGTAATACGTTGATGGCGCTCGCGGCGTGAGAGCTTCGATGCAATAACCGTACCGTACATCATACTCGATACAGGTTCCAGCACATACCGCTCGGACACCGCCTGATTCTGCAAATTCACGAAGAAGATGCAGACTGGAATCAAGCCAGGTGAAATTATTTATCGATTCGAGATATGAACCGGGCGTAACGTCCCATGCAAGGTGAAGCAAATACTCCGGTGAGAATGAGTTGAATAGATCTTTAACGTCATCGCCATGTAAGAGATCTATCCTGTGCCACGTCGCGCTTCTCTCATCAGGGATAATTTCGGGTTTTTTCGCTCGATAAACGCAGTGAACATCAAAACCCCGTCTTGCAAGCGGTTCCAGGGTGTATCTACCAATAAAACCGGTTGCCCCGGTCACAAGAACCGTTTTCATAATGCGTAATCCGGATAGCTCTGATCTTTCTCGGATATGATCTCTGCAGGGTGCGGCCAGGTGATCCCGAATGCCGGATCATCCCACCGCACCCCTCGTGCACATTCCGGATGGAAGAACTCGGTCATCTGATAATACACCATACAATCGTCTTCCAGCGTCAGGAATCCATGTGCGCATCCTGTCGGAACATACACCATCGTATAGTTGTTTTCGCTCAATTCCACACCAGACCATCGGCGATAGGTGGATGAACCCCTCCGGAGATCCAGTACCACATCATAGATCGATCCCCTGGTACAGGACACAATCTTTGCCTCCTCAAATGGCGGAATCTGGTAGTGCATCCCGCGAAGTGTTCCCGACCTCTTGTTGCTGGATATATTGCACTGGACGATCCTGGACTCAAGCCCGTTTTTCCGGAACTCTTCTTCGCAGAACGATCGTGCGAAAAATCCCCGTTCATCGGCGAGTGGTTCGGGTTCGATGATATACGCCCCCTCGATCCCCATCCTGGTGAAGATCATGCATCGATCACCCTGACCTCCGGAATGGGAATGATAAACTTCCCTCCCCACTCGCTGGCGAACGAGAGTTGCTCCATGATCTCTTCTCCGATATTCCATGGCAGAATGAGGATGTAATCCGGTCTATCGACCCGTATCCGGTCAGGATGCCTTATCGGAATATGCGTACCCGGCAGGAATAGATTTTGCTTGTGAGGGTTTGCATCAACGGTATAATCGAGGAAATCGGTTCGGATTCCGCAATAGTTCAGGAGCGTGTTCCCTTTGGCGGGTGCACCGTAACCCACGATGGTTTTGCCCTCATCTTTGATGGCAATGAGCGTCGTAAGCAATGCTCTCTTCGTTGCCCTGACGCGCTTGCTGAACTCCTCGTAGGTGACGGGGTCGAGCAACCCCGCCCGTCTCTCTTTATCCAGCACTTCCGCAACGCGGGACGATCTCTCATGTACCCGATCGGTTTTGTGCTTCACATAAATCCGCAATGACCCGCCGTGCGTTGGAAGTTCGTCAACATCAAATATCTCGAGCTGGTGCGCGTTAAACAGGTATTGTACTGAATTCAGGGAGAGATATGAGTAGTGCTCCTGGTAGATGGTATCGAACTGGTTGTTTGCCATAAGCCGGAGAAGGTGAGGGAACTCCATGGTGATGATCCCGTGAGGCTTTAAGGCGATGCGCAATCCTTCAACGAAATCGTTCAGGTTCGGGTTATGCGCAAGTACATTGTTTCCAATGATGAGATCCGCCCGATCGTCCCGGGCAGCCATAGCCTCTGCATAACCGGTGTTAAAAAAGGTGATATCGGTCGGGATGCCCTTTGCAATTGCGGCCTCTGCTGTGCCTGCTGCCGGTTCCACTCCCCTGACGGGGATATGCTGCTCCGTAAAGTACTGGAGCAGGTACCCGTCATTGCTTGCAATCTCAAGCACAAGGGAATCTCTATCGTAACCGAACCTCTTTACCATCATTGCGACGTATGCCTTGCAGTGGGCCAGCCAGCTTGAAGAGTACGAGGAAAAGTATGCATAATCGGATGAAAAGATCCGGTCGGGCGCCTCAAACTCATCAAGTTGAACCAGTGAGCAGTGCGGACAGTAATAACACTCGAGGGGATAGTAAGGTTCCATCGCGTGAGTGTCTTCCTCTGAAAGATACCCATTGGATAGAGGCGAGTTACCCAGGTCCAGGAAGGGGCCGGGCAGTGGTGAGCGGCAGGAGCGGCAGAACTTCATTCTTCACATCCTTTTTTGGAGGTTCATGTATTCATCAATATGGGTGCATCGCTGGTCAACGATCGCTTCAGGGGTTAAGCCCTTGATGGCATATTCGTCCAGAGTAAGGCGAACCATAGTATCGACGTCCAGAACCGGATGCCAGTTAAGCTGATGGATTGCCTTGGATATGTCCAGGCTGAGGAGTCCGGCCTCGTGGAGGCCGTCCCGTTTTGATACCTCCACCGTCCCATCACCGCTATGCTCGATAAATTTCCGTATCAACGCTTCGACCGTCAACGTGTTCCTGTGCAATGGTCCAAAGTTCCAGGCACCGCTGAATGAATGTCCCTTCTGGATCATCGCCGAACCCAACATGAGATACCCGTAAAGAGGCTCAAGGACATGCTGCCAGGGCCGGACGGCTCCCGGGTTTCTGAGGGTGATGGGTTTTTTGTCTTCAAGTGATCGCATGAAATCTGGAATGATGCGGTTCTCCGACCAGTCGCCTCCGCCCATAACATTGCCGGCACGTACAGACGAGACCGCCGGCGCACCGTCGCCTGAGAAGAAGGACCGGATGTATGATGATATGACGATCTCCGCAGCGCCTTTTGAAGCGCTATACGGATCATGCCCGCCGACAGGATCGGTCTCTCGATACCCATGAACCCATTCCCGGTTTTCATAGCATTTGTCGCTGGTAACCATCACGCCGACCTGAACGGATGGCGTCCGACGAACCGCTTCGAGAATATTGGCAGTCCCCTGAGTGTTGATCTCAAACGTCTCACGCGGCGTGGCGTAGGATTCAGGTACCAGCGGCTGGGCGGCAAGGTGGAACACCATATCGGGTTCAGTTGCAGAAAAGATTTCCAGGATGTTATCATACTGGCGAATATCGCAGGAATGATGGGTTATGACGGAGTCCAATCCGCAGATAACGTAATTGTCGCGAGGTGTCTTTGGGGCCAGCCCTATACCCGTGACCGCGGCTCCAAGGTTATGGAGCCAGAGTGCAAGCCACGACCCTTTAAACCCGGTATCTCCGGTGACGACAACCCGTTTGCCGTCATAGATTTTTGAGAGATCCATGCGTCTGTTCACCAGGTCTTCCAGAACGCTTCACCGGTATCCCATAACCTGTTCAGGTATTCCATATCCCGGATGGTATCCATGCACGCCCATCGCCCGGGATGCTTGTATACCATCAACTCTCCTGCTGTTGCAAGGTCCTCAAGCGGCCCTACTTCCAGATCGCATGCCCCGTCGGGAGTCAGAGAGTTGAAGAAAGCGCGGTTGAACACGTAAAATCCCCCGCTGATGTAATGATCGGATGTGGAGGGTTTTTCCCTGAAATGCTCAACCCGGTTGCCTGTAATGTGCAACTCACCAAACTGGGATGCAGGAGAGACGCCGGTAACTGTCGCCATCTTCCCGTGTGAACGATGGAATGCAAGCAGTCTGTCGATATCAATATCTGCGACCCCATCCCCGTACGTCACCAGGACCTCGTCATCGGTGAGATATTTCTCAACACGCTTCAATCGACCGCCTTTCAGGGTATCCTCGCCTGTATCGACAAGGGTGATGGACCAGTCTTCGGTTTCATGTGAGTCGCATGGCAGAAACGATACAGAATGATGATCCCCGAGCCTGATACAGACATCCTGGCTCATCAGGTGGTAGTGAAAAAAATACTCCTTGATCATGTTTCCCTTGTATCCAAGAGGCAAAATGAACTCCGTATGTCCATATTGAGCAAAAATCTTCATGACATGCCAGAGGATCGGTTTACCCCCGACCGGGACCATGGGCTTGGGGCGATATTCGGTCTCTTCGCGCAATCGAGTTCCAAGACCCCCACAGAGAATGATGACCTGCATTGTACGCCGTCCTTCCGATTGTTAATACTATCTTGAATCTTCTAATTCCTATCAAGGTTCTGATCGGGATATTCCAGGGATTATAGTGCTAAAGAGGAGCATCTGTCTAAAGACCATACATCCAAAACCGACACATATTTTCCACCGCAAATCCAGAACAGGCAGGTTCCAGTCCAACATGGTCCCCGGGACCGCATACGCCGTTTTTATGCTCCTCTCGCTCTTTTAGCGATTATAGTGCAGATCAGTATCTGAATCCAGCGGCATAAATATATCGTAACTCTTCGGGTTAACCGGCAAGTTGTCATGCAGGGTGAAGGGTTCGCTCTCAAACGTCCTCTCGGTCCCGGTACCGCCGCACAACCAATTGTCTGGCAGTTGATACGGTTGTATCGAGGTTCATCCGTTCTCTCCTGAGGGGGATCGTTTCGGGTATCCGTCCATGGAGTTACAGGGTTTGAGAGAGCCTTCAGAAGGCTGAATTCGATCGGGATACTCTTACAGGGATCTTATGGTTGTGACCGAACGGTTACGGGTTTTTCAGAATCATTTGTAGTATTCAGGTGCGGCTACAGCGATACCGATTTCTTTAAGTGATTATTCACCCAACCACAACGCTAGGAGATATACCTGCAGTTCATCATTGAACCTAGGGCATCCTGCAGGCGAGAGATCGGGGGCGAGATGGTGAAGACGACAACAGGGTGCTCGCCGGGTTTACGGGGTGGAATCCCCGGGTGCCGAGGGAGTTCTCGAACGTCTCAGCCAGTTTGTCTATTGTAAAAAAAGTGCATCCCTCTAGAATGGGGTAGATACCAGAAAGATGAATCGATCAAGGATCATGAGGTTATTGTAACAGGATCAGGATGACGATGAGACGAAGAGACCATACAAAGATTCTTGTTTTAGGCGCTACCGGGATGCTCGGTCATAAACTGCTGCAGTCTCTTTCAGAGCAGCTCCTGACGAGAGGCACTGTCCGGGGCGACGAAACGACCTATCCCTATTATCAGGGAATGTCTTCCAGCAACATAATTCCCCACATCGATGCAGGCGACATCGCCGGGGTAAAAGCAGCTATCGAGAAGTATGAACCCGATGTCATCATCAACTGCATCGGCATCGTCAAGCAACTACCGGCAGCCCGCGATCCTCTACCGAGTATCGCGATAAATGCTCTCTTTCCCCATCAACTCGCACATATCTGCAGGCAGAAAGGAGCCCGGCTGATCCATATCAGCACGGATTGCGTCTTCTCCGGCCGGAAGGGAAACTATACCGAGGATGATCTCGCCGATGCCGATGATCTTTATGGCCGGACAAAATACCTCGGTGAGGTAGACTACGAAGATGCCCTCACCCTTCGTACTTCCATCATCGGCCGCGAACTCGGCACAGGGCACGGCCTGATCGAGTGGTTTCTGGGCGAGGAAGGGGGAACGGTCAGCGGCTACACGAACGCAATCTTCAGCGGCCTGACGACGAACGCCCTCTCGGACGTCATTGCCACGATCGTTGTCGATTACCCCGGGATGCGTGGCGTCTGGCATGTTGCATCCGATCCGATCAACAAATACGATCTGCTCAGACTGGTCAAAACAGTCTATAATCTCAACATAACAATACAACCGGATAATTCCGTCGTGATCGACAGGAGCCTGGACGGAAGCAGATTACGGGAGAATACGAATATTATAATCCCCTCCTGGCAAACAATGATCGAGCAGATGCACCGGGATCCGACACCGTATACAACAATGAGGTCAAAGAGATGCTGACAGATAAGACCATACTCATCACCGGAGGCACCGGGTCGCTCGGCAAAGTCCTGGTACGGCGCCTGCTCTCCGGTGAGATGGGCACTCCCAGGAAGATCACTGTATTCTCGCGTGATGAAGCAAAACAACACTTCATGCGGATGGAATACCTGAACCGGACAACGGCAACCGATGAGGTCATCTACAACAACTTCAAGCGCATGCTTGAGTTCCGTATCGGGGATGTCAGGGATTTCCACAGTATAAGCAGGGCTCTCCGGGGCGTGGACATCGTCTTTAATGCTGCGGCATTAAAACAGGTTCCCTCCTGTGAATACTTCCCCTATGAAGCGGTTCTGACAAACATCACCGGGCCGGAGAATATCGTCAGGGCGATACGGGAGCAGAACCTCCCCATCGACACCGTCGTCGGCATCTCAACGGATAAGGCCTGTAAGCCGGTCAACGTCATGGGCATGACAAAGGCGATTCAGGAGCGCATATTCATCCAGGCGAACCTTGATTGTCCGGGTACGCGCTTCATCTGTGTGCGCTACGGCAACGTGCTCGCATCCCGTGGTTCAGTGATCCCGCTATTCCACGACCAGATTCTCAATGGCGGCCCCGTCACCATCACGACCGCCGACATGACGCGTTTCCTGCTCAGCCTGGATCAGGCGGTCGATACGATCTTCGAGGGGGTCCGACGGGCACACCGGGGCGAAACCTACATCCCCCGCGTCCCATCGGCAAAAGTGACCGATATTGCCGCCGCCCTTATCGGGGATCGTCCCATCAAGACAACCATCACCGGCATCAGGCCGGGGGAGAAGATCCATGAGATCCTCGTCTCCGAAGAGGAGGCGCACCGAACCATCCCGCGTGGCGATTACTACGTCATCCAGCCTATCTTACCTGAGATCCGTAGTGAAGAGGATTCGGGACCAACCATCGGCACGGAGTACAGTTCCTCCGACAACCTGATGACTCTGGAAGAACTGTACGCCGAACTGCACCGACACAGACTTCTCCTTGAGGATCTGGATGCAAACGGGGGCGAGCTGCTCAGATGAAGGTGATGACTATCCTTGGCACCCGGCCCGAGATCATCCGCCTGAGCCGGATCATCCCGAGACTGGATCAACTCTGCGAGCATGTGCTGGTTCATACCGGGCAGAACTTCGATCCGAACCTGAGTGAGATATTCTTTGAGGAACTCAAGGTCAGGGCGCCCGACCACTTTCTGGGTGTTCAGGGCAGGTCGTTCGGTGATCAGATAGGCCAGATTATCCGCGCCTCTGAAGAGATCATGCTGTCCGAGAGACCGGATCGACTGCTAATCCTGGGTGATACAAACAGCAGTCTCTCAGCAATTGTTGCAAAACGGTTGGGAATCCCGGTCTACCACATGGAAGCGGGAAATCGGTGTTACGACGATCGTGTCCCTGAGGAGGTTAACCGGCGAATCATCGATCACTCAAGCGACATCCTCCTCCCATACACCGAGCGGAGCCGGGCAAACCTTCTGCGTGAGGGTATCGAGGGCGAACGCATCTTTGTGACCGGAAACCCGATATATGAGGTATTGGAGCACTATCGAGACGCCATCGATGCGTCTGACATCCTCGAACGGCTGAACCTCGAGCCCGGTGCATACTTCCTCGCCACCATACATCGGGCCGAGAACGTCGATATCGAATCACGCCTCCGCACACTGATAGCGGCGATGGAGATACTCCATCAGACCTACAAGATGCCGATCATATGCAGCCTCCATCCCCGTACACGGGATACCCTGAAACGGTTCGGGCTACAGGAACAGATCTCTCCCGGCGTACAGTTTCATGCCCCATTCGGCCTCTTTGATTTCATCCATCTCGAGCAGAACGCCCGTTGCGTCTTGAGTGATAGCGGCACCGTCCAGGAAGAGTGCTGCATCTTCCATGTCCCCAACGTAACCCTCCGTGATGTGACTGAACGGCCGGAGACGATCGAGTGCGGCAGTAACATCCTGAGCGGAGCCGACCATGATGCGATCCTGCGTGCCGTCCAGTGTGTGCTCTCTCAAGAGCCCGACTGGGATGTTCCAGATGAATATCTGGCGGATAAAGTCAGCAACACGATAGCGAAGATCATGGCGGGGTATAGCCCGGAACAAAAGAGATGAGATCACCTTCATGCAAGATGTGCCGGCCGCCATGAAATTTGCTCTTGTCTCTCTCGGGTTACCGCCATCCCAGTCGGGGCAATCCCTGGTACTGTATCACCTGCTGAAGGATATCCGGCCCGATCAATACGCCCTGATCACGCAGAAGAACTTTCACCTCTACGGGAGCCAGGGGAACGGGTCGTCCTACCTATCCGGCACGTACCACTACATCAATCCGGACTACCAGGTCATCCGCGGGCTACTCAGGCTCACGTCAACGGCGGGCAGTATGGGTATCCTCGATGCGCTCTTGAAGATGCGGGTTCGCCAGTTGAGCAGGATAATCCGGCGGGAGCAACCTGAGGCCATCATCGCCTGCACCGGAGACCTGTTTGACCCTCCAGCGGCATATGAGGTGAGTAGATCGCTCGATATCCCTTACATCCTGTATGCGTTCGACCATTACTCTCACCAGTGGGCGCCTCCCCTCCTGCATGCGTTTGCGCAAAAGCATGAGGAGCGGCTTATTCCGGGAGCGGCAGCAGTTGTCGTCCCAAACGAGTTCCTCTGTCGGGATTACCGCCGGAGATACGGCGTTGAGGCAACGGTCCTGCACAACCCCTGCGATCTCTCACGATACCCGGTGGAGCCGGAGCCCGAGAGATCCGGTGAAGAAAGAGAGATCACAATACTCTACACCGGGGCGATCTATGAAGCGCATTATGATGCCTTCCGGAATCTGATCCGGGCGTTAGATATCCTGGACCGGTCGGAGATCCGTCTCCATATCTATACGCCGCAATCGGAATCCAATCTGAAGGCACATAACATCTCCGGAGAGTACGTTGTCTACCACAAAAATCAGCCGATCTTTATGATGCCCGGGATTCAGCAGAGAGCGGACATATTATTCCTTCCACTCGCGTTTGACTCACCGTATCCTGAGATCGTAAAGACGGCATCGCCAGGAAAGATCGGTGAACTTCTTGCTGCAAGGCGCCCGGTGCTGGTGCATGCACCTGCGGATTCCTTCGTTTCATGGTACTTCAAGCGACATTCCTGCGGGCGGGTGGTCGATGAGAACGATCCTGTCAAACTTGCAGCCGGGATCGAGGCGCTCGTTGATGATCAGGAGCTCCGACAGAGCCTGAGTGCCGCCGCATATGATCGTGCAAAGAAGGATTTTGATGATACAACCATCAAGAAAAGATTCGTCGATCTGCTAAACTCTCAGTGCGTCAGGTGATACAATGGATTATAGCGATATGTACCGGAACGGCGAGTATCTCCGGAAGAATCCGACGTGGGATGTGGGAGATTCACCCTGGAAAGCAAGGCAGATCCTGCAGATGCTCCTGGAGCACGACATTCGTGCACGCACCGTCGGCGAGGTGGGGTGTGGGGCGGGCGAGATACTGGTCAACCTGCAGGAGGTGATGGGCGATGAATGTGTATTTTGTGGCTATGACATCTCGCCCCAGGCGATCGAGATCTGCAAACCCAAAGCAAACGAGAGACTGCATTTTTTCCAGCGTGACCTACTCCAGGAGCCAAAGATCAACTGGGATCTCCTCCTTGCCATCGACGTGATAGAGCATATTGAGGATTATACTGGATTTCTGCGGGCAATCAAAGAAAAAGCGACGTACAAAGTCTTCCACGTCCCGCTGGAATTTTTTGTCCTCTCTGCGCTTCATCCTGGGTTTTTGCGAAAACAACGACTGAACAGCGGTCATCTGCACTACTTTACTAAAGACATACTCCTGCAGACGTTCAACGAGCTGGGGTATGAGATCCTTGATGCACGTTACACACACGGATACCGTGTCTCCCGGGGGCACGGGTGGAAGGACGATCTTCTCTATATTCCCCGGCGGATCGGTTTTCTCCTTCACAAAGACCTGACCGTACGAGTGTTTGGAGGATATTCTCTGCTGGTGCTGGCACGATAGGGGCAGTTGAGAGGGATGCTCCCGGAGCGGGTCGGTGGTGGCTGGAGGCGCCGCCCGGCCTCCGCCGGAGATCCCCTCTCAACAACCCGATCAAAACGTATTTCCTGTAAAAGAGATGTACCTGGCAGAGATCAACAATCGGCAACCTCACATGACGGATCAGATGGATCCCGGCACCCGCGGATAGATTGCATGAAGCGCAACCTGTTAATTATCACGCCGGATTTTCCGGACTCGACGAACACCTATACCGGTGGCATCTTCATAAAGAACTTTGTCGATACGGTAAGACCCTGTTTTCAAGATATCGTCGTGGTAGCGCCCGTCTTCTTTTCCGGAGGACTCATGCCGAACGATCGGCTCTGTAAAGACTATCGCTACGACAACGTCTCGGTGTTCTACCCCCGTTGCCTCTTTCTCCCGAGATGTCTCGGCCTTCCGGGGTTCACGAATCGTTCAAAACTGGCCTTTGACACCCGGCCATACGTCGTGGAGCGGCTGGTTAGGAGATTGGGGAGAACATTTGACATCATTCATGCTCATTTCACATGGCCGTCGGCGCATATCGGCGTAACGCTCAAGGAGAGGTTGAACATCCCGGTTGTTACGACGATCCATGAAGACCCGGTGTGGTTGTCCGAAGAGATCGAGATGGATCACCCCCTGATACAGGGAGCATGGATGAACTCGGATGCCATACTGCGGGCGAACACCTACGATATAGACCGGTTGAAGACGTATAATACAAAAGTTTTCCGGGTCTCGAACGGTTTCTCCGCGATCTTCCGACCGATGGACCGGTCTGCCTGCAGGGCGGCGCTCAGACTTCCGGATGACCGGTGCATCCTCTTATCCGTCGGGAACCTGGAGGCCATCAAAGGCCACCGTTACCTCGTCTCAGCGATCCGGAACATCGTTTCGGAGCACCCGAATCTACTCTGCGTCATCGTCGGCAGCGGGCCGGAGAGGGCGGCACTGGAGAAGCAGATCGTCGAAGAGGGGCTGTCGGAATATGTAATGATGGCGGGCAGTAAACCTCACGACGAGATCCCGCTCTGGATGAACGCATGTGACCTCTTTGTTCTCCCGAGTTTAAACGAGAGTTTCGGGGTAGTACAGATCGAGGCCATGGCCTGCGGGAGACCGGTTGTTGCAACGGATACCCCCGGAAGCAGGGAGATCATCGTCTCCGACAGGTACGGGCTGGTATGTCAACCCGGAAATGAGGATGATCTTGCAGAGAAGATCCGGGTCGGGCTGCAGAAAAACTGGGACTGTGAGGAGATCCGGGAGTTTGCGGAATCGTATTCATGGGACCGGATAGCCGGGGATGTCCTCCGGATCTACGATACAGCGATCCACGAAGATCGGATGAAACGCCAGGCGACGGATCGGGATACAACCGGGTAGAGGCACGACCGGCCGTGATCAAGAAATAACCCGGAACTATCCTGAAGGCTTTCCTCACCCCCATCCAAGCCCATACGCCAGCACCACGACCAGGACGATCATGATGCTGTTTCGGAGCGCCGTCGAGACGAACATGATCTCCGTTCCCGTCCGCACTCCGAAGATCGCGACGTACGAAGACCCGAGCCAGCGTATGCTCCGCGTTACGCTTGTGAGGACGTTGCCGACGAGCAGGGTGAGAACGATCTGCTGCCAGGTCATATCCCCGGCGGCGAGCAGGGCGGACGCGACGCTTGCACCCGCAACAAAACTCCCGAACTGGGCCGCAACGATGGCGAACCCCTCCGGCGGGATGGGGAAGAACCCTCCTGCACCCTGCATCATCTCGGCAAGCCGGTCGAAGGTGCCGGCGTTGATGAGGAACGCGACGATGACGATTGTGGGGACGGTGATCCTGAGGAGGCGTATGAGGATCTTCTTTGAAGAGGTGCACGCGGTTTTGAGCGCCTCGCGGAGGGTGACGGTCGGCTTCTCTTCCAGGACGACGGTGGAGGCGTGCGGCATGGGGGTGAGGGTCATCCGGCCGATGACCATGATGACCAGCGTCTTTACGAGGCCGGAGAGCATCAGCAAGCCGAAATATATGAGCCCGGGGATGCCGAGGAGCGGGACGTAGACCGGAAGGAGGTAGCGCCAGTGCATGACGACCGTCGGAAACGAGTTCATAGTCGCCGCGATGATCAGTTCTTTCCGGGTGATGATCTCCTTTGTGTGATAGTCCAGCAGCATCGCGTTTGCAGCCGGCGGGGAGACGAAGGCCATGAGGAAACTGGTGCCGCACTCCTCTCTCAGGCAGGCGAACGATGTGAGCGGGCGGGAGAGGGCGGCAATCTTTCCGGCAATATTCAGGGCGACGAGCACCTCGGCGAGGAAGACCCCGATGATCATCATCGGGACCATCTCGGCGAGCAGCCCGGTAGCGAGCGTTGCTGTCTGAACGATGCTGTCGTACATGCTCTTTCTCGGGGTCTCGCACCCCTGCAATAGGAAGAACCTTCTCCTGTAATCTAATAAATAATTGGATCATCTCCTTAAAATTCTACTAAATATGATATAAGTAAATATTTGTAGCATTGAACATAACGCAGGGCGCTGTTTGCTCTCCACCATGATGACGACGCTTCGTGGGTCGTCAATTGAATGAACAGCACAGGAAAGCGAACTATTTATGCCGGAAAAGTGGAAAACACAAATTTTGTAACATCAAATATTACATCTATATATGTTATTATTACTAACACGATGGTGTCCATGCAGGCAACTGAGCCGAACAAACAGAGGAAACGAAAAATGAAGATTGTTATTTGTGGAAAAGGGGGCAGCGGAAAGAGCACTCTCGCCGCCCTGCTCGCACGTGAATATGCACGGCGGAACCGCCCCGTGCTGGTCGTCGATACCGACGAGTCAAACCTCGGATTGCACCGCTTGCTTGGGACGGATGCGCCGCCCGATCTGATGAACTACTTCGGGGGCAAGAAGACCGTGGGGGCGAAGCTCATGACGGTGATACGAGACGGTGCATCCGCTAACCTGATTGAGGGGACATGGACGCTTGATAGCCTTCCAAAGGACTATGTCGCCGAGGACCATGGTGTCCGGCTCGTTGCTATAGGTAAGATACACGATGCGGGGGAAGGGTGTGCATGCCCGATGGGAATGCTTGCCGGGCAGTTTCTCAAAAGCCTCCGCCTTGGTGATGCCGATGTCGTTATCGCAGACACCGAGGCGGGGATCGAGCACTTCGGTCGCGGGATCGATCAGGAGGCCGACGTGATCCTCATGGTGCTCGACCCCTCGTTCGAGTCGCTACGACTTGCAGAGAAGATTGTGGGAATGGCCGAGAAGATCGGTGTCCCCCTCTACTACGTACTGAACAAAATGGATCCGGCCATGGCAGCCCGGATGCGCAAAGAGGTTGCGGAATCCTCCCGGATCGTCTGCGAGATCCCGCAGGAGCCCGGCATCCTTGAAGCAGGTCTCGGCGGACAGGCTTTGACGGATGGGTATCAGACCATCGGCACGCTGGTCGAAGTGCTGGAAAGGCGGTAAGCGCCGTCCAGCGCAATACTGAGATACTATTCAACGGGCGTAAGAATTATGCAACTATCGCCGCACAAACGCGGAAACGTCCTGCCACTCCCCGTGGTGCTCATCTCGACGATCTCAAAGGCCGGGATCCACAATGTCGCACAGTGGGGGAACATTACGCCGATCCTCCGACCTCTCGATGAGATCGTCCTTGCCACATGGCTGCGGCGCGATACCCTCGACAACATAAGAGAGACCGGGGAGTTCGTCGTCAACGTGCCGCCGGCGGCGATGATCGAAGAAGTGATGATCTGCGCCCGGAACTTCCTGCCCGAGGTCGACGAATTCGAGGAGGCGGGACTTATACCCCGGCCTTCGACCGCCGTCGCACCGCCCGGCATAGAGGGGGCGGTCGCCTGGATGGAATGCCGACTCGTCGAGGAGATCACGAGGGAGAAGTATGCGCTCGTCATCGGAACGGTCGTTCATCTTGAGGTGGACGACCGACACGCCACCGCCGGGGGCGATGTGGACTTCGACGCCGCACGACCGCTCTGCATGGTCTGCGGCAACGACGGAATCCGGTTTGCCTACCCCACCGATACGGGACGATGTGCATTGTATTCCGAGATGCTCGCCGGGAAATCAACTTCTATGAACGAATGAAAACGATGATTCGGGAACGCCAGGAGGAATTGTATGGAAACACACTCGATAGACTGGAATACTGTATGGAGAGAACAGCGGAGACGGCACCACGAAGCGAACCGAAACTCAGCAGATGCAAGATTCTGGGACACAAAAGGCGCGGCACGCAGATTTTACCGGGCGGCGCAGGAGAACAACGGAGAGCGGATCGAGAAGACCCTCCGCGATCTACCCTTAACCCCTTCGTCACGGGTGCTCGATGTCGGGGCGGGGCCGGGAGCCCTTGCCCTCCCCATCGCCCGGCGGGTACGCCACGTTACGGCGGTCGAGCCTTCGGATGGGATGCGGTCGGTGTTCGATGAAGAGATAGCAGCGGAACGGATCGGTAACATCGATGTGGTGCCGAAACGGTGGGAAGACGTCAGCGTATCAGATGATCTCAGCCCACCATACGACATCGTATTCGCATCATATTCTCTTGACGTTCCCGATATCGTGGACGCCGTCAGGAAACTGGAGGAGGCGTCCTCCCGGTACGTCTATATCTACTGGTTTGCCGGGGAGACGTCATGGGACGCGATGTCGCGGGAGCTCTGGCCTCTCCTCCACGGTTCATCGTTTGCCTCTTCCCCCAAATGCGACATCCTCTACAACGTACTGTACTCGATGGGCATCTACCCGAATATCGAGACGTTCCCCCTCCGGCACACCAATCGGTTTACCGACCTCAACGAGGCGATCAACCATTTTGCGTCGAAGTGTTTTGCCGTGACCGGGGAGCAGAAGGAGGTGCTCGGGCGGTACCTGGAGGAACATGCCGGACTCGAAGAGGGCGACATCGTCGTACCCGGGCATTCGACCCGGGTGAAGATCTGGTGGGAAAAGAAGGATTCGTAGCCCGCCTGGGAGAGAGGTTTTCATGCCGACCTGCGGCGACTGCGGCTTCCAGACTAAGAAGGCCGCGACCGAAGGAAATGCAGCATCAACAGCCCTGGCCTCGCCGACCGGGATGCGAACGGTGTCTTTCCCGGATGGTTCGGCCACGCGGATGAGGCCGTAAGGTTTGAAAGCCTTACTCGATCGAACGGCATGCCTGTATCCGCTCCCGGCGGATGATTTTTATGCGGGACTATCGTCCGGCGTTGCGCCTGCGATTGAAGTGTGACTGCCGGGCAGCAGAGAGCCGGGGCTCCAATGATGCAGTTCCCGATAGATGAACCACTCTGCGACTGGAGTTATGAAAATTAAAGTTGATAAATAAGATTAAGTATGATATCGATTAGAATATGTAATACTTGAAGGGCGTGTTGCAGACGGGCCTTTTTGTCCATTCTGCCCAACAGATCCCCTTCTCCGGTATCTTATATACGGTGATTCGAGAATGGACGTGACTCATGATTCTTCTGGACCATTGATTGCTGTTCCCCGGTCTCTCCTCCGGGATTATAGAGAATTTCTGCTCGCCCCGGGCACGATCTTCACGCTCGCGAGCGGCATCCTCCTCGGGGTTGCCGTTCTGTACCAGGTTTCCAGCTTCCTCGCCGGCACTACCCCGGGAGCTTATGTAAACTGGATGTATCTTACGGCCGCCCTGGTCGGATCTTCGTTCATCTGGTACAGTGCCGCCCAGGGGATACGCGAAGGCGATTTCACTGCCGATATCCCCGTCTCCCTCGCTACAGCTGCGGCCATTATGATCGGGGAGTACTCTGCTGCTGCTGTCGTCGCCGTGCTCCTCCTCCTTGGTGGACTCCTTGAGGAACTTGTCGCCGCCCGTGCCGACCGGGCGCTTGATGCGCTGGCCAGGTTGCTGCCCGATCAGGTGACCGTCCGGCGTAACGGCAAAGATCTCTCCCTTCCCCTCGACGAACTGGTCGTCGGCGATCTCCTCGTCGTGCACTCCGGAGAGCGAATCGCCGTTGATGGGGAGGTCCTGTTTGGGGAAGCTGCCGTCAACCAGTCGGCGATAACCGGGGAGAGCGTGCCGGTGGAGAAACAGGTGGGCGATACCGTCTTCGCCGGTACCCTCAACGAGAATGGAGCAATCGAAGTCCGTGCAACCCGGGTCGGGACCGAGACCACGCTTGGCCAGATTCGCCGGCTTGTTGCGGATGCCCAGGAAGAGAAAGCACCCGTTGAGCGAGTCCTTGACCGCTACGCAATGTTGTATACGCCTGCCGCCATCATCCTGGGGCTGTTGCTATGGTGGTGGAGCGGGAACATCCTGCAGGCGATCACGATGCTCATCGTCTTCTGCCCGTGTGTAATCGTCCTCGCGACACCTACGGCACTCGTTGCCTCAATCGGGAATGCTGCACTCAGGGGCAGCCTTGTGAAGAAGGGGGCGGCAGTGGAGGCTCTGGCTCGTGTCGATACCGTGATCTTTGACAAGACCGGGACGCTCACACTCGGGGAACTGCAGCTTGTCGATGCGATTCCTTTCGATGGCGTACTCGAAACAAGCCTGCTAGGATATGCCGCATCCGCTGAAAAGTTCAGCGAACATCCGGTGGGCAGGGCGATCGTTCGGGCTGCCGCCGATCGGGAGATCGCAGTTGTAGATCCCGAATCCTGCGAACTTCTGACAGGTCTCGGTGTGAAGGCCCGAACCGGCGGGCACACGATCCTGCTCGGGCGCCCGAAACTTTTCTCCCGAATGGGGTTCAGCCTCCCGGAGGCTGTTCTCCGGGAGATCGACGTCAGAACCTGCGAAGGAAAGAGTGTCATCGTCGTGATGATCGATCATGCGGTCAGCGGTCTTCTGGTCTTAGAGGATACGCTCCGGGAGCATGCACTGGAGGCCGTTACCGCCCTCAACACGGCGAACATCAGGACGGTCATCGTAACGGGCGACAACCGGGAGACAGCCGCCAGGATCGCAAAAATGACCGGGATATCCGAGACTCATGCCGAGATGATGCCGGAAGAGAAAGTCGGGATCGTGAAGCGGTTTCAGGAGGCAGGGCACCGGGTGGCGTTTGTCGGTGATGGAGTGAACGATGGTCCGGCGCTTGCGACCGCTGATGTGGGTGTCGCCATGGGCAACGCCGGCACGGATGTCGCCATCGAGACCGCTGATGTCGTGCTCCTGTCGGATGATCTTCTCAAACTTCCGCAGATCATCGACACCTCGCAAAAAGCCCTCCGTACCATCCGGCAGAACCTCATCTTCGCCGTTGCCGTCCTTCTCCTTGCCGTATCCCTCACCATCTTCAATATCCTGACGCCGATTACCGGGGCGCTCCTGCACGAACTCTCCTCGATCCCGGTGATCGCTAACTCGGCACGATTGATAGGAGTGAAGTGAGTCGTCCTGCGATCCCGGACAGGACGGCCTGTCCTCTTAACCCCTGTGATGAAAAAACCGCTCATTTTTAAGATCACCCCCACGGTGCCGTGCGCCCTTCGGTCGAGAGGGGCACGGGTTGAAAATTTCATAAAAAAGATGCCGGAATATTCCCTGATTCACGGGCAGCCAGGATTCCCGGTTGCACCCGGTCAGTCCGGGCAGTCTATCTCCCGCGAATAGGGTTTGATGTCGAGAACTGGCGTCCCGTCGAGGGCTTCAAGCCCCCTGACCCGGATCACGTTGCCCGTTATATCGACGACATCGACGAGCGAGAGGCTGATCGGGTTCGGACGGTTGGGGGAGCGGGTCGCAAACACACCATGCTCCACAGGGTTGTGCGGGGGTTTTGTGCGGAGCGCGGTCCGGTCTGCCCGGTCAAACCAGCAGAGCACAAAGAGATGCTTCTTCTCCTCTACCCTGAAGAGGGCGGGAAGGTAGTGCTCGTCGATGACGATCACCGCCTCGGTATCGGTCAACCTGCCCTGTCGCGGGGCATCCCCCTTCTCTTTATACGGCGAGGAGACGTACCCGATGGGGTTCAGGCCGGCGATCATGGTGCACCTCTCCCGGCAACGATGCCTGGAAAGATGAGCTTGCGGCCATGAGATGTCACGAAACCAGCGATGGAGTGGTTGTTTGAGGGATAGTGGCGATTGCAGCGAGCGTGGAGTCTTGTGTCCATATACCACTATTCTGCAACGGTGATATTTAACGGTTGCTTGTTCGGATTTAGTATGAAGTAATTTGATTCACATCATACCACATGCGGGGAATCCTGGGGTTGTGCTTCCCTGCAAAAGAGGGTGCCGATGTTCTCCTCCGGATTTGTGGAGCCCGGTGATGGAGTTCACCAGAAGGCACCACCGGCCGGGAGAATCGTTTTCCCCCCGAACAGCAGATATCCTGTATGGACGATAGAATTGCCCTGGTGCGTGAATACGTGAAGGCGGCGCTCCGGGGTGCAGGGGCGCACGGGTTTGATCATACCGGGAGGGTTGTGCACCTCTCTGAGGTGATCGGCACACAAGAAGGAGCCGATATGACGATCCTCCTCCCGGCAGCCCTCTTCCATGATATCGCCCGGCCGCTTGAGGAAGAGACCGGCACCCCCCACGAAGAGGCGGGAGCGCGGATGGCGGAGTCCTACCTCCGCTCCATCCACTATCCGGAAGATTGTATACCGGGCATCGTCCACGCCATCCGGGCGCACCGCTACAGTTCAGGCATCGCACCCGGGACGCTCGAGGCCCGGGTGCTCTCGGATGCGGATAACCTGGATGCGATGGGGGCGGTCGGGATCGCGAGGACGTTCATGCAGGCCGGGGAACAGGGGCGCGGCATCGCGGATGCAACTGCCCACTTTTACGAGAAGCTGCTCAACCTGAAGGACCGTATGTATACCGAGAGCGCACGGGAGATCGCTGAAGGGCGGCACGCGCTCCTCGTCGCGTTCCTCGATGCGCTGGACAGCGAGATCGGTGTCCTGGAACGGTGATCATGAACCCGGCAACGCTCTGTCATCAGGGGTGCAGTGCCCCTGTGATAGATCCCTGTCACGCATCCGAGCAGAACTTCAACCCCATGATCCCCGCTATGATCAGGAGAACGCAGAGTAGGCGGAGGACGCTCCTTGACTCCCCGAAGAACATGATCCCGGCGATGACCGTCCCGACCGCCCCGATGCCCGTCCAGACGGCATACGCCGTCCCGAGCGGGAGATCCGAGAGCGACCGCGAGAGGAAGTAGATGCTTGCAGCCATCACCGCGAGAGTCACAACCGACGGCACAACCTTCGTGAACCCTTCGGTATATTTCAGTCCGACCGCCCAGCCGGTCTCGAGGATCCCGGCGAGGAGAAGGGTTACCCAGGCAATATCTTTCATAAATAGTTCATCTTTAACTTTTTTGGATGAAGAAGCGGAACGGGAAGTCCCCGGTCACCAGGTGCTGGGCTGAACGTGGAGCCTCTTCGCCATTGTGATACCTATAGTTAGTTGGGTGTTTTATTATAATTCACCCGATATGCGGTATAAACTTGATAGGTCGGCGTATTTGGTCGTTGCTCTCTAGTACCATCTGGTAAATCGTGTTGAAGTATCGCCGGAAAGCATTGTATTCTGATGGTATCCAGGAGTGCGTCAACTACCCCCGACTGAAGTCGGGGGCATGATACCGCGAGTGGCACCATGCTCTTTACAGGCTTGCGATTCCACCTCTCCCCCGATGTCGGGGGAGCAGACCGCAATAGGCCGGTTGACGGCGGCCCTGGCAGCAATGTTTTTCGCCGCGTTCAGATCGGCGTTCTCGGTATGCCCGCAGGCGAGGCAGCGGAACGCTGCCTGGGTCGGACGGTTGTCGGGGTGGACGAACCCGCAGACACTGCACTGCTGACTTGTATATGCCCCGTCGATCACCTGCACTACAACCCCTGCCCTTCGTGCCTTGTA
>JAAZGM010000030.1 GCA_012511245.1 Methanomicrobiales archaeon
GAATACACGTTCACAGCACCATCCGAACCCGGTACCTACTACTTCCAGTGCGACGTCCATCCGTCGATGAACGGTGATTTCATCGTAGAGTGATAGGAAGCGGGCTGGTTTCCATCCCCCCTCTCCCTCTTCCTCGAGGGAAAAGACCGCTCCACATTCCTGCCGATCCCGGCCCGGCCGCACTCCTTCCAGAAAAGGTTAATACCCCCGGTAATGAAAGGCGGGGCGGGATGGAATCCATGGAAAAAGAGGTGAAGATTGCCCGGATCCTCATCACCATATCGGTGATCTTCGGGTTCTTTGTGGTCATCGGGCTCTTCGCTATCGGTATGGGCGGATCCGGGGGGAGAGCCGAGATCGCCAGGACCGGAGTGCTCCTCCTTGCCATGGTCAAGGCCGTCGGCCTCGGGTTCGGGCTTGCGGCGTACCTGACACTCACCCGGGGCGACCCCCGGAGAGCCGGGCGATACGCCCTCGCCGCAAGCATCCTCCCGCCGTTTGACCTGATCGCGCTCTTCGCCGGGCTTCTTGCTCTCTTCTCGCACAGGGAGGGCGGGATAGAGTGATGGAGAATGCCCCGGATGCCGGTGGCGGGCCGCGCATCATCTCCTGGAACGTCACGGCACGGTGCAACTTTGCCTGTACCCACTGCTACATCGATGCAGGCAGGCACGGTTCCCCCGGCGAACTCGACACCGTCGAAGGGATGGCCGTGATCGACCAGATCGCCGCGATCGGTCGACCGATCCTGATCCTCAAGCGGGGGTGAACCGCCCCTCCGCCCCGACATCTTCGACCTTGCCGGTTACGCCACAGGGTGCGGGCTCCGTCCGGGTTGCGATGGGCACGAACGGCGCCCTCATCACCGATGCCGTCGCGACCCGGATGCGGGATGCCGGGATCTCTCTCGACGGCGCAACAGCGGCAACCCACGATGCGTTCAGGGGGGTGGCCGGGAGTTTCGATCGTTCGGTGCAGGCGCTCGAAAATCGTATCGACGCAGGTATCCGGTGCGGTGTCCGGTTCACGGTCACGAAGAAGAATCATACCGAACTCGGGCGCCTGATCGCGTTTTCCCGGGCACACAGGGTGCACCGGTTCTGTGTCTACTGGCTCGTCCCGAGCGGGCGGGCGACGTCCACACCGATCTGCAGGTAGGGCACCGGGAGGTGCAGGAGATCCTCGACCAGGTCTACCGGGAGACCCTCCGGACAGACCCGGGCGTCATGGAATTTCTGACCGTCGACGCACCCCGGGACGGTGCCTGTCTGCTTGAAAGGCTTGAAGTGGATGCAGATCCGGAATACGACCGTATATATCACCTCCTTTCGCATATGGGCGGATGCAGTGCCGAAAAACAGGTGGTGAACATCGATCCCTGCCAATTCGCACAATCAGAGGAGTTCCGGGCAGGTAAGATACGGAACCGGTCGTTCGGCGAGATCGGGAACGATCCTGCTAACCCGGTGCCCGCAGCGTTCCGGAGAGAGAGGGTGCTCCCGGAAAACTCCTGCGCCGCAGGTAGATGGCAGGAAGACTGCAGTA
>JAAZGM010000214.1 GCA_012511245.1 Methanomicrobiales archaeon
CCGGGGCCACGCCCTGCAAAAGATCGGGCTCACCCCCGAGGCTATCGCCTGCTACGACCGGGTGGTCATGCTTGAACCGGACCGGGTCGATGCCTGGTTCACCCGTGGAACAGCACTTGCCACCGAACGCCGGTACGGGGCGGCGATCGAATGTTACGACCGGGTGGTCGCGCTCGACCCCGGGAACGCAAACGCCTGGTACGCCAGAGGGACGATCGAGACCCTCCTCTCCCGATTTGAGGATGCCCTCACATCCTATGGCCGGGCCGTCGCCATCAACCCGAACCATGCCGACACCTGGTACACCTGGGCATGCACACTCTCGGCACTCCAGCGTTATGAGGAAGCGATCGGGTGTTTCAACCGCGCACTCGCCCTCCGTCCCGATGATGTCGAGGCCTGGTACAACCAGGGCCTGGCACTGCAGAACCTGGAACGCTACGAAGAGGCGCTCGACTGTTATGAACGGGCATTTCGGATCAATCCCGACTATCCCGGCATCTGGTACCAGAAAGCTCTGGCACTGAAGAGACTGAAACGCAACGACCTTGCACTCGCCTGCTTCGACCGTGCAATCCGGGTGAATGCCGTCGATGCGGAGATCTGGTACCAGAAGGGCCATCTCTACTTCACCATGAGGCGGTACGGCGAGGCGCTGGAATGCCTCAGCCAGGCGCTCAAACTCAGGCCCGAACACATCGATGCAGAGTATTATCGGGGCGAGAGTTACTACGCACTCGGGGATTGCAGGGCTGCGATCGAGTGCTACCGGACCGTGGTCAGGGCAAACCCTGAGAACGCCATAGCCTGGAACAACTACGGCAACGCACTCTACCAGCTCGAACACTATGAGGAGGCGCTTGTCTGCTACGAGCGGGCACTCGAGATCGACCCGGATAACCAGAGGGTCTGGAACAACAAAGCAAGTGTTCTCTCTGTTCTATCACACTACGACAAGGCGCTCGTCTGCTACGACAGGGAGTTGCGCGCACACCCGGATAACGCAGACGCCTGGTACAACAAAGGGCTCGCCCTCTTCGTCCTCGGGCGGTACAGCGAGGCCGTCACCTGTTATACACATGCACTCGAGATCGATCCCGCGAGGATTGAGGGGTGGGCGACGAAGGGGAACGCCCTTGTACTCCTGGATCGCTGTGAGGAGGCGCTCGTCTGCTACGACCGGGTTCTCGCCTTCAACCCCGACGATGCAGAGGCCCTTAATGGAAAGGCGGTTGCTCTCATCAATCTCGATCGTCCTGCCGAGGCGGTCAAGCACTATGAACGGCTGCAACGGCTACCGGAGTGGAAACAGAAAGGGAAGCAGAGTCTCGGAAAAAAGAAAGGGCTTTAGATCCTCGCGATTCGCTCGACCGCTTCCTTGAGATTCTCCATCGAGGTCGCGTAGGAGAGGCGGAGCCATCCGGGGGTGCCGAACGCTGTCCCCGGGGTGACCGCAACGTGGATGTCCCGGAGCCATGATCGGGCGACCGCCATGTCATCGCCGTCAACCTGCACATAGGCATAGAAGGCGCCGTCCGCAGGAGCGGTGACGTATCCAAGGTCGCGGAGCGCCGGGATGATGTAGTCGCGCCGGCGCTCGAACTCGCGGCGCATCGTCTCCACACAATCCTGGGGGCCTTCGAGGGCGGCGAGGGCGCCGAACATCGCAAACGTCGTCGGGTGCGATATGGTGTGCTGTTGCACCTTCTCCATCTGCCGCAGGATCGGCCTGGGAGCGATCGCATAGCCGATCCGCCACCCGGTCATCGCGTAGGCCTTCGAGAACCCGTTGACGGTGATCGTCCGCTCCGCCATGCCGTCGAGCGAGGCGAGAGAGACGTGCTCTTTTGCGTAGACGAGTTTCTCGTAGATCTCATCGGAGACCACGTAGAGATCGTGGTCAGTGCAGATATCTGCGATGAGCCGGAGGGAGTCTCTATCGAGCACCGCGCCGGAGGGGTTCGATGGGGAGTTGACCACGATCATCTTCGTCCGGGGGCCGATGGCCGACAGGAGGCTGTCATCGACCTGGAAGGTCTCCGCCGAGAGGGCGTGATGTCGGACGCTTGCGCCTGCAAGGCGGGCGCAGGGCTCGTAGGAGACCCATGCCGGATCGAGGAGGAGGACCTCGTCGGCGGGGTTCAGGACAGCCTCCATCGCCTCGTAGATGGCGTTCTTCGCCCCACAGGTGACGATCACCTCATCCTGTCCCGCAGAAAAGCCGTTCTCGCGAGTGATCTTTTCGGCTATCGCAGACGTCAGCAGGGGTATCCCGGTGCTCGGAGCGTAATGCGTCTCACCCCGGTGGAGAGCATCGATACACGCATCCGTGATATGCTCGGGGGTATCGAAGTCCGGCTCTCCTATCGAGAGGCTGATGACGTCGATCCCCTCCTGCGCCATCCGCTTTGCGGCGTTCGATATCTCGATCGTCGCCGAGGGGGCGATTGCTGCAATCTTCTCCGAGAGGCCTCTCATCCCAATCGCTGAACCATCTTCACGGCCGACTCGACGGCACGCTTCGCGTAGTCAATCCGCTCGGTCGCTTCCATACGGGTCATCCCCGGCCCGGAGATCCCGAGGGCAACAGGCTTTCCGAACTCGAGAGAGAGGTCGATGATCTTACGCGCCGCGTGCTGGACGACGATCTCGTCGTGCTGGGTCGCGCCCTCGATGACGCAACCGATGGTGACGATCGCATCGACCTTCCCCTCAGTGAGCATCTTCTTGATCGCAAGTGGCATGTCATAGGCGCCGGGAACGTAGATCGTATCGGTGACCTCTGCGTCGAGGAAGCGGGCGTGCTCCCGTGCCTCGATCTCCATCATATAGGTGATGTCGCGGTTGAACTCCGCGACGACGAATCCAAGTTTTATCGTCATCTCAATCCTTCCTGTGGTACTACTCGCACCGGTTGTTGATAATCCTCACTTTTTGCGTCAGAGGCGGGCAGGCCCGACATCCTCGAACCCCTGCCGTTGACCGGTTCCGGCGAGCTTCTCAAGGTCTTTTGGGCGGAGAGCGAGCCGGACGGCGTTCACCGCGTGCTCCCTCGTCCGCTGCTCCATCAGCCAGGCGAGCTCCTTTGCATCCTCCGCCTCGTCCTCGTGGACGAAGACCTCGATGATGTGCCGGTTGGTCATCAGCTGGCAGAGGATGAGGCCCTGCGAGGCCTCGTGGGCGCAAATCTTGTCCTTATCCGCCCCACCGGGCATCCCGAGCGCCATCACGAGGTCGCATCCCCGCTCCTCGATCAGTTTCTTGCATGCCACCGGGAGATCCTTGATGCCGGGGACGACGTAGCGCTCGATCCCCACGCTCGCATGCTTGCGGATCTCCTCTGCGGCGATCCTGCCCATGTCTACGCGGGCAAACGTCGTGTCGGCGATCCCGATCTTCATCCGAGGAGCACCCCGGCAGCTGCCTCCACCCCGTCTTCGGCCGCAAAACCGAACTTTTTGAGGGTGAACTGGATGGCCGCGAGGGTGGCGAGGATCTCCTGTGCACCGACGCTGCCCATGGTGCCGATCCGGAAGATCCTGCCCTTGAGGTGGTCCTGGCCGCCGGCGATCTCGATCCCGAACTTCTTGACAGTGCCCCTGAGGTCTTTGTCGGTGATCCCTTCGGGGATCCGGAGAGCGGTCACTGTGTTCGAGTAGGTGTGGTGTGCATCGAGCGTTGGGAAGAGTTCGACGCCCCAGCCCTTCGCCGCGGCGCGGACGGCGTCGGTCATCCTGCGGTGGCGGGCGATCCGGGCGGGAACACCCTCTTCATCGATGATCTTGCAGGCTTCGTGGAGCGCAAGGAAGAGCGGGACCGCCGGGGTGTAGGGGGTCTCCATCGGGGTGCCCCGACCGCTCTTTCTGTAGGCGGCCATGTCGAGGTAGAACGGCCGCTTCTCCGATATCCGGTCCCAGGCGCGGTCGCTGACGGCGATGGCAGCAAGGCCTGCGGGAGCGGCAAGGCACTTCTGCGAACCGGTGATGGCGATATCGACGCCCCACTCGTCCATCCGGACGTCGTCGCCGCCGATGGAGGTGACACCGTCCATGATGAAGAGGGCGTCGTGTTTCCGGGCGAGTCTCCCGACCTCGGGAGCGGGGTTCTTGATCCCGGCGCTCGTCTCATTGTGGACCATCGTGACGACCTCGGCCCCGTTCTCGAGTTCCTGCGCGAGGCGCTCGAGATCGAGCGGGGTTCCCCACTCGGACTCAAGGGCGGTGACGGTGCCGTAACGCTCTGCAATCTTTGCAAAACGGTCGCCGAACTTACCGTTCACGAGCGAGACGATCGATCTATCCCGCGCAAAGTTCGCGACACCGGCCTCCATCCCGGCGCTCCCGGAGCCGCTGATGATATAGAGTTCATCAGAGGTGCCAAAGAGGGTTTTCAGGGTCCGGACGGTCTGCGCATATGCGGCACCGAACTCGGGACCACGGTGGTTGATGGCCTGCCGCGTCATTGCGGCGCGCACCCGCTGCGGGATGGGTACGGGGCCGGGGATCATCAAGAGTGGTTCTTGTTCCATGAGGTATCAGTCCGTATCGTCTCACCGAGGAGAGACGCTGTTCCTGCAAGAAACTTGGATGTGGATTCATATCAACCTCACCACCATGCAATACCGGCAGGGAGAAGAAGAAGCAGGAGCATACCAGAAGAAGGTATGGTTGACGTCGCGGTCATCTGCGGTTCCGCCTCGGACAGCCCCGTTGCGGAGAAAGTATTTGCAGCTTTAAAAGAGCACGGCGTATCCTATGACTACACCGTGATATCAGCGCACCGGGACCCGGAACGGCTCGATGAGTACGTGAAGGCGAGCGACGCACGGGTCTTCATCGCGATCGCCGGCCTCTCGGCGGCCCTCCCGGGAGTGGTGGCCTCAAAGACGAAGCGGCCGGTGATCGGCGTCCCGGTGAGCGGGACGCTGATGGGTATCGATGCCCTCCTCTCGATCGTCCAGATGCCGAAAGGGGTGCCGGTGGCCTGCGTCGGGGTGGACAACGGCGTGAACGCCGCCCTGCTCGCGGTCCGGATCCTCGAGGCGGGGCGCGCCTGACGGATCAGGGATCCACCCGCTCTTCTGGAATCGGGAGGATATCCCGCACCATCTTCACGGCGCAGAGATCGCCGCACATCGAGCAGGTCTCGATATCGCCGTCCCGCTCGTGAATCCGGCGGGCCTCCTCCGGGAAGAGCGCCGCTCCGAACTGTCCCTCCCAGTCGAGTGCCCGGCGGGCTTCCGCCATCCGGATCTCGCGATCTTTTGTCTGTGCAGCGCCGCGGGAGAGGCTCCCGACGTGCGCCGCGATCTTCGCCGCCCGCGTCCCTTCCACGATATCACGGACGTCCGGGAGCGCCAGGTGCTCGGCCGGCGAGACCATGCAGAGGAAGTCGGCGCCGTTCATGCAGGCGATCGCGCCGCCGATCGCCCCCACGACGTGGTCGTAGCCCGGCGCCACATCGGTCACGAGCGGGCCGAGCAGGTAGAGGGGAGCGCCGTCGGTCAGCTCCTTCACCATCCGGACGTTGTAGCCGATCTCATCGACCGGTATATGTCCCGGCCCCTCGATCATCCGCTGCACCCCGGCGGCGAGCGCCCGTTTTGCAAGATGCCCAAGGGTCAGGTACTCGGTCGCCTTCGCGAGGCGGCCGGCGTCCACGAACGCACCCGGCCGCATCCCGTCGCCGAGACTGACGACGACGTCGTGCTCGGCGAGGATCTCAAGCAGGTAGTCGTACTCGGCGTAGAGAGGGTTCTCCTCGCCCGTCGCGGCCATCATAGCGACGTGGAACGCCCCGCCTCTGCTGACGACGCCCATCGTCCGGGGGTCGGCCTGGAGCGATGCGAGGGTGTCGCGATTCACGCCGCAGTGAAGCGTCAGGAAGTCCACGCCCTGCTTGCAGTGCTCCCGGATCACCGAGAAAAGGAGATCGGCATCGAGATCTGCTGCACTCCCCGCCCGCCGGACCGCCTCATAGACCGGGACGGTGCCGACCGTCGTGTCGAGGGCGAGGATCCGGCGCCGAATACGAACGAGATCGCCGCCGGTCGAGAGGTCCATCAGCGCATCCGCACCCTCCCGGAGGGCCGCATTTGCCTTCTCAACCTCGAGATCCTCGTCGCACCGGGTGCCCGATGTCCCGATGTTCACGTTGACCCGCACCCTGCAGCCCTCTCCGATGGCACAGAGCCGGTGCGATCGAGCGGGGTTTGCTGGAATAACGATACGTCCGCGGGCGACCGCCCGGGCGGCGACGTGGGGGGGGAGACCCTCCGCCCGGGCAATCGCCTCCACCTCAGGAGGAACCCCGCGCAGGCATGCGGAGATCAGGGTATGCATAAGAACCATTTGCCCGGAAGCCATATTAGTCTGCATGCCAGTCCGGTGGATCGCGAGCGATGCAACCTATGCCAATTCGTTCGTTTACGAAAACATCCTTATCGACGCGGGCGTTCTCCCGATGGCGGTTGAGCCGTATGCCGCCGCGATCGATACGATCGTCATCACCCATGCCCACTACGACCATATCGCCCATGTGAACGAGATCGTCCGGCTCTGCGACGGCGGCGCCGTCTGTATCCACGAAGCGGACGCGCCCGGCCTCATCGATGAATCCCGGTGCCTCGCGATGATCTTCGGCGGCCGGGCTCCCGGGATCACCCCGGAGATCGTCCTCCATGACGGCGACCGGATAGGGAGCCTTCGCGTCATCCACACCCCCGGGCACACGCCGGGCGGGATCTGCCTCTACGATGAGAAGAGGAAGTTACTCTTCTCGGGGGATACCGTCTTCACCGGCGGATCGTTCGGGCGTTACGACTTCCCCGGCGGGGATCGGGAGGCGCTTGCGGCATCCATCGAACGCCTGAGCACCCTCGATGTCGAGGGGCTCTACCCCGGCCACGGCGAACCGGTCACCCGCGGCGGCGGAAGGCATATCGCGGCCGCCCGGGAGGCGCTCCGGTTTTATGGATAAAGGCGTTTACGCCCTCGTTCTCAGGAACTCGTACCGGGAGGTCCGTATCGGCGCTCTCGGGATGCGGGAGTTCGCGGCGGGCAGCCACATCTACGTGGGTTCCGCCCGGGGGAGCGGCGGCCTTGCACGGGTAGAACGGCACCTGCGCCTCGCTTTCCACCACGACCGCCCGCCCCGGTGGCATATCGACTACCTCCTCCTCGACCCGCACTTCGCCCCGGTGGCCGTCGTCACCGCCGCGACCGACCGGGACTGCGAGTGCGATCTCGCCCGGGCTATCGCCGGATCTTCCGTTCCGGGATTCGGGTGCAGCGACTGTGCCTGCCCGTCCCACCTCTTCTACCGCCCCGGCGACCCGGTCACCGAGATCGCCTCAGCGTTCCAGGGCATCGGTCTCGATGCCCGGATCACAAGAATCAAGAATGAGGGGAACGAGCATAGAGTATGAACGTTCTCGGTATCTCCGGAAGTATGCGCAAGAACGGCAATACCGCAACTCTTGTCACCACCATCCTCGACCGGGTGCGGGAGGCGGGCATCGAGACCGAGTTTCTCTCGCTTGCCGATATGGATATCCGACCCTGCACCGGGTGCGAAGCCTGCAAAGACGCAAAATGGTGCGTGACGGAGGACGACGACTGGGGTAACGTGGCGCAGAAGATGATCGACTGTGAAGTTCTCGTCCTCGGCGCCCCGACCTACTACTACGACATCAACGGCCAGACGAAGAACCTGATCGACCGGACCTACTCCCTCTACCATGATCGAAGATTGTCGGGGAGGCGGGGCGTTGCCGTCACCGTCTGCGCCGACCGGGGATGCGAACGCTCCCTTGCGACCCTGGAGGGGTTCCTGAACACCCATGAGTTCTCGTATCTCGGCTATGTCTGTGGGAAAGGCTATGCACCGGGCGATATCCGCAAAGACGAGCAGGCGATGAAGAAGGCCAGGGCGGTCGCGGATACGATCATCAGGTATCTCCAGCCCGAAGACTGAGGAGCGGCGCACGATAATCAGGAAAAATGGGTGGTGCATCCGGGCGGCCGGTACCCTTCGTCAGAACAACAGCGAGATTATCGCAAGGACGATGAAGATGATGACCAGCCACTTCGCGATCGACATCGACATCCCTGCAACGCCACGCGCCCCGAGCAGGGCAAAGATGAGCGCCAGCACAAAGAAGAGAATCGCAAGGCCGATAAGATCTGCCATATCTATTTCCCCCAGCCGCCGGCACCCGGCCGGCGTTGATGAGGGACGATCGATCCACTAATATTTATAGTTTCCCGGGTACGAGTCCGGAGCGAGACCTTCCAGTGCTCGGCCTGGAAGAAGGGTATAGGTCGTCGTCCGTTGCCGGAGCGCCGACCGGGATCCAGGTTATCGGTATCCCGGACACTCACTTCCCGGGATATGCTACCCTCGAAGGTCGTCCCGTTAAGGTCGTCCACCCCCATAAAAAGCCCTGCCTGTGCCATCTCTGCCCCGACCGTGTCTCGAAAGAAGGCAGAAGCCGGTGACCGGAAAAGGCGCCGCCAAGCACCTCTCGAAGCGGCTGCATCATACACCTCATCCATGCTCATGCCGGACTACGTTGATCGAGAACCTTCGGGTCTCCTGAGAAGTGGTGCATACCCTTATCAGTTCCCGGGAGTATCCCGGCGGTCATGGCTCAACAGATCCTGTGCCACCAGCGCACGAGGCTCAGCTACAAGGACGCATACGGCTACGTCATCCCGGTCGGGAGCGCCAGCCTGATGGCCTGGGTGACCGATGAAGGGATGATCGGGGTGGATGGGTTCGATATCGAGGCGCTTGCAAACGCCGGGATCCCTGCAGCGATCGTCGGCGCCTCAGAAGAGTCGACCCTCGATAACCTCGACAGCCTGATGGATGCCGAGGTGAGGGCAGTGAACCTGCCGGCGGTGCAGCGCCGCATCGAGATCGGGATGCCGGGAAGGGAGGCCTTGAACAGGATGTAGGCGCCCTCACACGAACCCGTAGGTCGTTGTCCGCTGCCGGAGCGTCCGGCCGAGATCACTCGCGATCCGCTGCATCTCGGCTGGATCCAGGTAGTCGGCGCCCTCGCCCCCGGCATCCGTGCTGACGTCGTCGCAGAACATCGTCCCCCCGAGGTCGTCGCCGCCCGCAAGAAGCCCGAGCTGCGCCATCTTCGCCCCGACCTTGCCCCAGGAGATCTGGATATGGTCGAAGTTGTCGAGGAAGAGGCGGGCGACCGCAAAGAGGAGGAGGTCTTCACGGCCGGTGGCGCCCGCAGGCGCGAGGCCCTTCCGGTAGAGAGCGGTATTCTCGTGGAGGAAGGAGAGCGGCACCAGCTCGGTGAACCCGCCGGTCTCGTCCTGGATATCGCGGAGGATGCCGAAGTGGCGGGCGCGATCCCTCTCGTTCTCGCAGGAGCCATACATGATCGTCGCCGTCGACCGGATGCCGAGCGTGTGCGCCTCTTTGACGATCCTGACCCAGGTCGCCGTATCGCACTTGGACGGGCAGATCACCCGCCGCACCTCATCGACCAGGATCTCGGCCGCAGTCCCCTGCAGGGTTCCAAGACCCGCGTCACGCAGGCGCTCGATCGCCTCTCTCGTCGAGACGCCGCTCTGCCCCGCCGCCCAGGCGATCTCATCGGGGCTTGCGGTGTGGATATCTATGCCAGGAGCCTCTTCCCGCACACAGGATATGAGGTCGATATAGGAGTCGAGGGTATAGTCGGGGTGGACGCCGGAGAGGAGGCATACCTCGGTGACGCCGCGCTCACGCGCCGTCCTGGCCTTCTCCCGGATAGTCTCTATCTCGTCGTAGAACGCCTCCGGATCGTCCGCCCGCCGCCCGAACCCGCAGAACCCGCAGAGGTTCTTGCATATGTTGGTGACGTGGATGTTCTGGTTCCGGACGTAGGTGACGATCTCGCCGATTTTTTCTTTGCGAAGTTCATCTGCGGCGGCGGCAATCTCGAAGACGCCCCGGTCACGCGTTGAGAGGAGACGGACGGCCTCCTCCTCCGTGAGCCGGTGGCCGGCGAGCGTGTCATCAAGCAGGTTCTGCAGCGAGTACGGCATCGTAAGCAGATCTCTTGTGTTCCCGGATTTATCCGTTTTTCTCTTTTCGGCGGGCAAGGACAAAGTCGTGGATGAGGATAACGGCGATGATGAGGATGGCAAACTCCGCGAGGTGCAGGGGGAGGTAGCCCACGAGCGGCACCGCGATAAGGGCTTTTCCGACGATCCACTCCTTCTTCACCGGTTCGATCACCCCGACGCCGGCGATCTGGAGGTTTGGTTGATCGGTATACGGGTTGTTGTCGCCTCTCGTGATGTAGCCGCCGTGCGGGTCAGGATAGTAGGCACCGAGCCCCGATTCTTCCATGGCAGCGGAGTCGACGTAGATCATCGCCCTATGGATGATCGGGTGGACGGAGTCGGCACC
>JAAZGM010000031.1 GCA_012511245.1 Methanomicrobiales archaeon
ACCTCCATCTCTTCTTCCCGGCCGCGGCGACGGATGTCCCGGTGACCGCCCCGGTCCCGGAGATCGACTCTTCAAAGTGCAACCTCTGCGGGGAGTGCGGGAAGTTCTGCCGGTTCGGGGCGCTTGCCGTGGTGAAGGACTGTGTCCTCACCTTCCCGCACCTCTGCCACTCCTGCGGTGGGTGCATGCTCGTCTGCCCGCAGGGGGCTATCCGGGAGGTTCCGCGCACCATCGGCAGGATCACGTGTTCGCGGCCGCTCTCCCGGCTGGTTCTGATCACCGGCATCTTAAACGAGGGGGAGGTGCTCGCCCCGCCGGTCATCAAGGCGGCAAAGACGCTTGCGGAGGGCCACCCGCTCATCCTCTACGACGCATCCCCGGGGATCGCCTGTCCGGTGATCGAGACGCTTGAGGGGAGCGACTACTGCGTCCTGGTCACGGAATCGACGCCGTTTGGGCTGCACGATCTCCGTCTCGCGGCCGGGGTGGCGGAGACGCTCGGCATCCCCGCCGGCGTCGTGATCAACCGCAGCGACGGTAAGGATGAGGAGACCGTTGCGTTCTCGCGGGAGCACGATCTCCCGATCCTCATGACCATACCGTTCTCCCGCGAGATCGCCGCCGTGACCTCCCGGGGCGGGCTCATAGGCCGCGATCTGCCCGGGTGGGAGGAGCGGTTCACCGATCTCGCGAGTGCGATCCCGGGGGTGAACCCATGATCAAACTCGCCGTTATCAGCGGCAAGGGCGGCACCGGGAAGACGATGGTGACGGCGGCGCTCGCCGATATCGGAGGAGTCCCGCAGGTCCTCGCCGATTGTGACGTTGAGGCCGCGAACCTCTCCCTCCTCCTCAAACCCCGGCGGATCAGCACCGAGGAGTTCCGGGGGCTTGAGGTGGGCAGGATCGATCTGGATATCTGTACCGATTGCGGGATCTGTGAGAGCCACTGCCGGTTCGGGGCGATCGTGCGCCGGGATGATGACTGGGCGGTGGATACCCTCCACTGCGAGGGCTGCGGCGTCTGCGCCTATGTCTGTCCGATGGGGGCGATCGAGATGGTGCCGCACGTCTGCGGGGAGATATTCACCTCGGAGACGGACCGGGGGTACCTCGCCCATGCCCGGCTCTTCCCGGGTTCGGGGAACTCGGGGCTGCTCGTCGTCGAGGTGAAGAAGCGGGCGGTAGCCCTCTCAGAGGGCGCCGGCCTGATACTCGCCGACGGCCCTCCGGGGATAGGCTGCCCGTTGATCGCGACGGTGAGCGGGATGGATGCGGTCCTTGCCGTGACGGAGCCGGGGGTCTCTGCGCTCCATGACCTCGAACGGCTCGTGACGGTCTGCCGCCGGTTCGGTCTCCGGATCTTCGTCGTCATCAACCGGTTCGATCTCGCGGAGGAGATCTGCGCGAAGATCGAGAGTTACTGCGAGGCCGAGGGGATCCGTGTGGCAGGAAAGATCCCGTTCGATCCGGCGGTGGTCGAGTCGGTGAGGGCCGGCCAGCCCGTGACCCGGACCGAATCGGCGGCGACGGATGCCCTCCGGGCGCTCAAGGATACCCTGTTCGCCGAACTCGGGATATCATAGACCCATTCTCTTTTTCTCTCATGCGCTGCGGGCGCGCTTTCTCCCTGGATGACCAGTTTTATGAGCCAGTGGTATGCAGCGCCCGGGTGCCCTCAGTCGCCAGTGCGGATGTCCCGGGCGGCTGGGCCTCCCTGATCCGTCGAGAGCTACGCGACTGAAACCGCGGTTCCACTCTCCAGGATATCTTAGAAAAAAAAGGTATTGGTTTAGAACCGGGGTTTTCTGTGCTTCGGGAGGCAGTCCCGGCAGTAAACGGGTCTTCCTTCGGTCGGCTTGAATGGGACTTCGCACTCCTTGCCGCAGTCCGAGCAGATGGTCTTTGTCATTTCACGGGGGCCGCCGAAGTTTCTGGGACCGCCGAAGTTTCTGTTTCCTCTATTATAATCCATTGGATTGCTCATGCAGATAGAACACTGCCTGTAGAGATACGGGTGTATAGTATATAATGCATGGTATCGACCCAGGGGTGTTCAGGATCGTGCCCGGTTCCTGCTGCGGTTCGATCCCTGCCCGGAGA
>JAAZGM010000215.1 GCA_012511245.1 Methanomicrobiales archaeon
ATAAAGACCTCGACAAAACCGAGGATGGGAGCGACCATCTTCATCCCCCGGGCTACAAAGATGATCCGCATCGTCCCGATGGTGACGTCGCAGATGCGCGCGAGAAAGATGAAGATCGGGATAATGAGCAGAGAAAAGAACTCCGGATCAACACCGGGGACGGCACCGAGCATGGATTATGGTTAACGGGCTGGAGATATATTATTATCCATATTATAATATATGTCTGACGCTAAAAATCCCGCAAATCAGATATTTGTTGATATACGTGAAGATAAACAGGGTAGCCGGGTGGTATACCACAGAGATCCCGCGAAAGGCTGGAGCACTCGGGGCATCACCGGATGAGCCCGGATCCCGTCCATACGGAGGACCCGGTGCTGCAGGATGAACCTGACCCGTATTCCCGGACAATTTTATCCTGCAGCCGCGGTCATGACCGGAACACCATGAGATAGCCTTATGGTGTCAGGCTCCAATCAGGCACAGTGTGGTGATATACCATGCCGAAATGTTACAGCTGTGGAGCGGAGCTCAACCCGAAGAAGACACGTTGCCCGCGATGCGGGGCAAAAGTCGAAGCAGGAACGGGAAAACAACCGCAAGCGGGGGTTGCAGGAGGGCGACGGTAAGACCCCTCCAACCCGTTCACCAAACCCTTTTTTTCAGTTATTCCTGCTCTTTTCCCTCTCGCTGACCCGGAGATGTGCGCCACCAGTAGTAGACCTCATAGATCAGCAGCGCAAACAACACCGCGCAGGCGCCGAAGAAGAACCCCATCACGAGATCATGGACGGGCAGCGCCATGCCGGCACCCTCAAGACCAGAAGACTGGAAGACCAGGGGATCCTCACCGGTGATGCCGGCATGACTCTCCCTGCTCTCGCTCATCAACCTCGGGACGGGCATAACGTCGTTGGACGGCAGCAGCATCGGGAGGATTGACCAGAGCCCAAGACTTGCGAAAACAACGATTCCAAAGAGCATCGCGTATTTCTGGAGCACAGAACGGAGATCGCTCACCGGCGGTGCGATGATGAGCACCTGGTTTGCAAGGCCGTAGACCTTCACCTCACGCCCTTTCTCGCTCCAGCGGGTCTCCATAACCTCGATGAGCCCGGCATCGAGAAGGTTCTCGATATGGTACGATGCGGTGGTGATGGGGATCTCCATCCGCCGGGCGACCTCCGACGATGTCAGCGGTTCGCTGCCGAAAGCCTGGATGATCGCGTTAGCCGTCTGGCTTGCCATCGCCCGGGCGATCTTCTGTGCCCGCTCATCGCCCGGCTGGAGTACTACAACATCATTCGCCATGGAGTGCTTCTATGATCTTGCTGCGCCCGTAATCGAGCGCCTCATCGAGCCGGGAGAGATCCGGGCCCGCACCCTGCGCAAGGTTCGGCTTTCCGCCGCCCTTCCCGCCGAGGATGCTGCAGACCTCCCGCACGATATCAACGGCATTCACCGCCGGGGCGCCTGATGTCGCCACCACCTTCACGGTTCCGTCCGCCGACGCAAAGAGCGCCACGCCGCCCTCGTCGGCGACGGTCGTGGCGAGCGCAACGAGTTCTTTATGGGTTGCATTGAGTGTTCTGACAACGATCCGGATACCGTCCACCAGCTCGCCGTCGAGATTCTGCATCTCGAGATCCACCACCTTCTTCTGGAGGCGTTCGATCTCCTTCTTCTGCTCCTTCCACTCCGAGAAGAAGCGCGCCACCGTTGCCGGCAGGTTCCTGGGCTGGACGCTCACCACATCGGCAGACTCCTGGAGGAGATCGGCCTGATGCTGCGCGGCATACACAGCAGCGATACCGGCCGCAAAGACCAGCCGTTCGACGCCGTCCTGGATATGCTCAACGCCGATGACCCGGATCGGCCCTATCTCGCCGGTCGTCCGGACATGCGTTCCCGCGCATGCCTGCACATCGGCACCGACCTGCACCGTCCTGATCTCCCGGCCTGGCGGAACACCGCCCTGGTAGAGGCCGAACCCGTACTTCTGTTCGGCCTTTGTCCGCTCTTCGATCTGGATATAGACCGGCGTATCGGCCATGACAAGCCGGCTCGCCTCGATCTCGATCCTCTTGAGTTCTTCAGGCGTTATATGCTGGTAATGCCGGATGTCCAGGCGGGACGTCTCACTCCCCTTCTGCGCACCCGCCTGATGCACGTGGGCGCCGAGCACCTTCTTTGCAGCGTGCAGGAGGACATGGGTCGCCGTATGGTGGCGCATCAGCGACAACCGCCGCTCCTCTTCCACCATACCCTTCACCCGGTCACCACGCTTCAGGGGGCCTCCCGTCACCCGGTGGAGGATCACCTCGCCGAGCTTCATGACCTCCTCCACCCGCACCATGCTCTCCGACGTCACCAGGGTTCCGGTATCGGACGGCTGACCGCCGCCTTCCGGGTAGAAGAGCGTCTGGTCGAGCACCGCCATACCGTCGAAGTAATCGAGCACCATTGCATCGAACTCGACCTCACACGGCAGTTCGTAGTAGAGCTTCTTCGTCGGGGGCAGGGTCCCTGCCCGCTCACGGTAGGGGGCGAGCGGATCCTCCGCTTCCGCCTCCTTCTGTGCCTCAGAGTGGATATCGGCGATCAGCGAGTAGAAGTTGTCGGGGATCTCCACGACGGCGCCTTCGGCGGCGGTGACCTCTTTCACCATCTCAGGCGGGATGCCGTGCGAGTCGTAGAGGGTGATGACCTCCGCAAGGGGAACACGGGAACTCTTTGCCCGGTAGTTCCGGGCGATCTTCTGGACGATCCGGGTTCCGCGTTCGAGGGTATGCGCATATCTCATCTTTTCGCTCTCTACGATCCCCCTGACCACATCCACATCCTGCTCGAAGTTCTCGGCCCCTACAGTCTGCATCTGCACCTCGATCAGGTCTGCAAGATCATCGTCCATCGAGAGGTCGTTCATCATCCGGAGCGTCCGGCGAAGCACGAGTCGGGCAAGGTAGCCCTCGCGAACGTTTGAAGGGACGATACAGTCCCCGAGCATATAGGCGAGGCAGCGGGTATGGTCGGCGATCGAGTAGATCTTCTCGATCGGGGTGACGATCCGTTCGAGCCGGTCAACAGGCACGTTGATCGCATCGGCAACCTTTCTCCGGAGGTTGTAGAGGTTCGTCCCGGAGATATCCATCACCCCGGCGAACCGGGCGCTGAGCCCCATGATCTTCGTGAACTCCGGGTTATCGAGGAGATCCTCGAGGTGGGCGGACCGCATCAGGCGGCTCACCATCTCCGGGAAGACCGCGTCGTAGATCGTCGGCGAACCCTTTGATGCCCAGACAAACCTCTCAAGACCGTAGCCGGTATCGACGATCTTCAGGCGCATGGGGTAGTATGGAACCCCATCCACATCGACAGGCGGCTGGTCGGTCTTCTGCCGCCCGAGGTTCATGAAGACCAGCGTTGCAACCTCAAGGCCGCCGATGAGCACCTCGACGGATGCCCCGGCGTTCCCGCCGCCGTACCAGGGGTGCTCCTTGTAGCTGACCCGGGTGGGATCGCCGCCGATGGAGACGATGAACTCGTCGCAGAGGGCGACCGTCTCATCCTTCCAGTAGATCTGCTCTTCGGGGGTGTTGAAGGCGTGATGCGCCATCATCTCAAAAAGGGTCAGGTGGCGCCCCGACCTCCCGACCGAGTCGAGATCGTTCAAGCGGATACAGGGCTGGGATATCGTCAGCGGGTTCGCCGGCGGGGGAACAACCCCGCTCGTGACGAACGGCTGAAAATCAGCGATGGATGCTATGGTGAGATAGATGTCGTCTCTCCACCGGGCGGCTACAGGATATCGTTCGAGGCGGGTATGACCGTGCCGCTCGAAGAACGAGAGGAACGCCTCCCGCATCTCATCGACGGTGTGAGGTTTGAAGACCGGGTTCCCGATGAAGTTGTACGTCACGCACGGGGCGTCGCCGCAGAACTCTTGTTCGGGGTCCCGGGTCCAGAAGGCTGACCCGCAACTCTTGCAGATCTTGCGCTCAAACCCTTCTGACCTGAAATAATCGAGCGTATATTCTTCCTCGAGCATTGAAAATCACGCAGCATAAACTGATATGATTGTGACGGATATAGTTGTTTGTGCGGATTGTTCACGTTTTCCAGGTGTCCTGGTACCAGAGATCGTAGGATTCATACGATCCTGTCCTCTCAGCGATGCGTACTGCAAGGATATGCCAGCATTCGCGTCCTCGGAAGAGGAAATCGCTGCAGGTGCAGAAGTCGCCTTCAATGATGTACTCGTCGTTTCTGCCCACAACGACGAAGAAGTCGAGGTAGCGCTTCACCTGCCCAGAATCTACGGCTTCGAGCGCTTTTTTCCCTCGTTCACCGTATACGCGCTCGATACAGGTGCGAAACTCCTCCGTCAGTGCCCGGTCGCGCTCGATCCTCTGCCAGACATCCCTCATGAAACTACCACTACGTGTGGCGGATCAGGAATATAATGCCACTCCATGCGTGACGCAAGAGTCTCCATGGCCGGGGCCTCGAGCGCGTAATGGGTGGCCTCTAGACAGGGAATGGGTGATGCGCGGGCCACGCTGTGCTTGAGTTCCGCCGAGAGGAATGCCTCTGCTCCAAGACCGGCAGCCTCCCGGATGAGATCGGGGCCAAACCCGCTCCCTCCGACAACTGCAAGACGCCGGATCGTGTCTACCTCCCCGTAGACCCGGATTCCTCCGCCCGGGAGACGGCGGGCGATCTCTTCCGGGTCAAGGGAACAGTCCCCGACGAGTCCGGCGCTCATCCGCTCCGTTGCGAGAAGACCGAGCCGTTCCGCGAGGATATCGTTGACCCCGCCCTCGGCATGATCGAAGTTCGTGTGCATGACGTAGAGGTTCATGCCGGCGGAGAGAAGCGCCCGGAGCAGGCGGGATGTCGACCCACGGATCGCCGTGACCGGGCTCCAGAGGGGGGTGTGGTGGACGACGAGCATATCGGCACCGGCACGAACGGCGGCATCCACCACTTTCTCTGTGGCGTCGAGCGCACAGCAGACGGTCTCGATCTCCTTTTTTCCCTCGACGATGAGGCCGATCCTCCCGGCATCGTATTCTTCGGCCAGTACGGGCGGAGCGACCTGTTCCATTGCAGCGATGAACCTCTCAATATCCATACCGTACCCCGTATGGTTCTCACCGGATAAAAGGATGGACGAGAGCGCCGCCGGTCCGGGCGCTCCCGGCGAATAAATTTTCACGTTCGGGGAGTTCAGGATAGAATCCACGAATAAACAGACCAGTATCATGTACAGGCAGAGGATCCGGAGTATATCGAATAGAAATAGTTATCTTTAAAAAAACCGAGAGACGATCATCACCTTTCAGAGGCAGAACATGTTCAAACCCCTTATTCTTGGAATGACGCTCCTCGTTCTCTGCGCCGGCATCCCTGCCGCATCCGCACTGATCGGGGGAGACGAAGCGTGGTACCGCATCCACTGCAACATCGACGGTGCCGACGTCTACTTTGACGGCAAGTACCAGGGCACCACCTATGGAGGATCGCTCGACGTCCCGGTCTACACCACCGGAACGCCCTACAGCACCGTCCGGGTCGAGAAGAGCGGCTATCACACCTACTCCATCAGCCTGCCGTCGACCCCCGCTGCGGGCGAGACCAGAAACGTCTACACGACATTGCAGCCGGTCGAGACTGCCGGCTCGATCTATGTCACGTCGAGCCCCTCTGGTGCAGCGATCTACCTGAACGGGAACTATCGGGGCACGGCACCGGTCACGATCGGGGATCTCTCTCCCGGCACATACACCCTTGAAGCCGAACGCTCGGGCTACCGATCCGACATAAGCACCGTCACGATCAGGGCCGGGCAGCAGTCGAACGTCCAGTTCACCCTGACCCCGATAGAGCAGTACGGGGCTATCAAGGTCACTTCCAGCCCCTCAGGCGCGTATGTCTACATGGACGGGATCTACAAGGGCAGGACACCCCTGCTGCTCTCCAGCGTCCCGGTAAAGAAACATACCATCGAACTCGACCTCGCCGACTACTATGACTGGAGAACGACCGTATCCGTAACCTCCGGCGTGACGAGTTACGTCGATGCCCGACTCGCCTCCATCCCCTCCGAGACCACCGGAGCGATCAATGTGATCTCCTACCCGGCAGGCGCGGATGTCTTCCTCGACGACAAGTACCAGGGTAAGACCCCCTCGTCAGGAGTCTTCACGATCTCAAGCGTCAAGGCCGGCTCCCACACGGTGAGGGTCGCCCTCTCCGGCTACCTGGACTATACGACGTCGGTCGGCGTCAGTGTGGCGACCACGAGCCATGTCACTGCAACACTCCAGCCCGGCAGCCAGCCGGTGGCAACAGGCTCGATTGCAGTCACCTCCTCGCCGTCAGGGGCTGAGGTCTATATCGACAACGCCTATAAGGGCATCACACCGCTGACCATCGATGGGATCCCCGCCGGTTCCCGTGCGGTCATGGTGGCGCTTGCTGGGTATGGCGACTGGGCGACCACCGTCCAGGTCGGTGCCGGAAGCACCGCCTCGGCCTCGGCTTCGCTCTCTCCCGCGTCGACCCCAGCGCCCGCGGCGGGCATGGCGCCCTTCGCCGTGATAGGTGCGCTCGGACTCCTCGGACTCCTCGTTACGTTGCACCGGCGAGACTGATCAGAGAAAACTCACCTTTTTTTTCAGGGATACCGACCTTTCAGGTCCGGCTCATACCCGGGTAAGATATTACTAAAAGTAATAATCAACACCTATAAATATTCCAGGATGAATATACGTTCATGGAAAAGTCCCTCGATCTCATCAATGCCCGGATACGTGACGGTACTGCACGCGTCATTACCGCCGACGAGATGCCGGGCATCGTCGATGAACTCGGAGAGGAAGGGGCACTGGCGGAGGTCGACGTCGTCACGACCGGGACGTTCGGGGCAATGTGCTCTTCCGGTGCTTTCTTCAACTTCGGGCACGCCGACCCCCCTATCCGGATGGAACGCGTCTGGTTGAACGATGTGGAGGCCTACGCCGGAATTGCGGCGGTCGATGCCTACCTCGGCGCAACGGAGGAAGCCAATACCAAGGACCGTCTTTACGGCGGCGCTCATGTCCTCGAAGATCTCGTCTCGGGAAGCACCGTCGAACTGCGGGCGACCTCCCGCGGGACCGACTGCTACCCGCGCCGGAGCATAACAACGGAGCTCCTGCTCGATGACATGAACCAGGCGATCATGCTGAACCCGAGAAACTCCTACCAGCGCTACAACGCGGCCTCGAACTCCACCGACCGGGCGCTCAACACCTACATGGGCACCCTCCTCCCGCGGTGCGGGAACGTCACCTACTCCGGTGCGGGAACCCTCTCCCCGCTCGCGAACGATCCCGGTTTCCGGGTCATCGGGAGCGGCGTCCCGATCTTCCTTGCCGGCGGCGAAGGTATGATCGTCGGCGAGGGGACACAGCACTCCGCCGGGGGCGGGTTTGGAACCCTGATGGTGACCGGGGACATGAAGCAGATGCGCCAGGAGTTCCTGCGGGCAGCGGTCATGAACGGTTACGGGGTGACGCTCTACCTCGGCATCGGCGTGCCCATACCGGTGCTCGATACCGGGATCGTCAGGAGCACTGCTGTGCGGGACGAGGAGATCATGACGAGCATCATCGATTACGGCACGCCCCGGCGCGACCGGCCGTCGCTTGCAACCGTCAGTTACGCCGACCTCAAGAGCGGGTCGGTCGAGATCGGCGGCGAGAGGATCAGGACATCGTCGCTCTCGAGTTACCGGCGGGCACGGGCGGTTGCGGTGGAACTCAAAGACTGGATCGAGAGAGGAAAGATGGAACTTTTCCTCCCCACCCGCAGGATCGACCCTGCGAAACGCTCCCGCCCCATGCGGGAGACGGCCATCACCCCCCGCGTCCGCGATATCATGAACCGGCAGGTGATCAGCATCACAGAGGATGAGGAGATCCGGGTCGCGGCAAAACGGCTCCTCAAGGACGAGACGAACCATCTCCCGATCCTCGACGGTAACGGGACGCTGGTCGGGATCATCACCACCTACGATGTCTCGAAGGCGGTGGTGACGGATGGCCGTCTCCGGCAGGTGAAGGACATCATGACCCGGAACGTGATCAAGACGACACCGGACGAACCGGTGGATGTCGCCGCCCAGAAACTGAAACAGAACAACATCAGCGCTCTTCCCGTGGTGGATGCGGCGAACCGGGTGGTCGGCATCCTCTCGGCGATCGATCTCGGAAAACTCTTCGGCGGGAGGTGGCAGCGATGAAACTCCTGCTGGCGTTCACCCGAAAGGGGAAGGCCGACCCGGGAAGGGAACCGGTCATCGCACGGGTGGTGAAGGAGACCGGCGTCCTCATCAACGTCGAGAAAGCGAACATCGACTCAATGGCCGGGGAGGTGCTGATCGATGTGCCGGATGCGGATGCTGCTCTGGTCCGGCGGCACCTTGAGGAGATGGGCGTCGCCGTCCGCGTGATGGAGAACGCCATCATACGCGACGAGGATGAGTGTGTCGACTGCGGGGCGTGCATCAGCGTCTGTCCGCAGGAGGTCTTCTCCTTTGATGCGGAGTGGCGCCTCTGCGTGGATTCCAAACGCTGCGTCCTCTGCGGCAAGTGCATCCGGGCATGCCCGCACAGCGCCCTCTCGCAGCAGGGATGATCCGGGAGCATTTCGAGTTCCGGCAGACGATCACGACGATCCTCGCGGACGATCTCCGGCACATCGAGGCAGCGAAGTCCGGCATGCTGGCCGCCCGGCAGGAGGTGGAGCGGCAGATCGCCCTCGACCCCTATTTTCTGGCAACGTTTGAACCATACACCCCAAAAGATCCCACAAAGATCCCGGCAAGCATGGCCGGGGCGGCTGCGGAGGCCGGGGTCGGGCCGATGGCGGCGGTCGCAGGCGCCATAGCCCGGGCGGGGGTGGAGGCGATGATCGAGGCCGGTGCAACGTTCGGCCTCATCGATAACGGCGGGGATATTGCTCTTGTGAGCGACCGCGAGGTGAAGATCGGCATCTACGCGGGCACATCCCCCCTGAGCGGGCGGATCGCGTTCCGGGTTCCCCCGGAGGAGAAGATCCTCGGCATCTGCACCTCATCGGCGACCGTGGGGCCGTCGATCAGTTTCGGAACCGCGGACGCCGTGACGGTCATATCCCCCGATGTCATCGCCGCAGATGCCTGGGCAACGGCGATCTGCAACCGGATCACGGCAGACGATACCTCGGTCCTCGATGAACTCGAAGGAACGGGCATCCGGGGAGTGCTTGCCGTCATCGGCGACGTGGTGATCACCCGGGGCGACCTCCCGCCGATCGTTCGGGCAAGGGTGGACGAACGGCTGATCACTGCCGGAAAACAGCCGATCTAAAGACATTCATCCATATAGAGGGCAACCTCCGCGTACGCCTCCGTGCCACAGAACCGCGCGAGCGTACTCTCCCCATCGGTGAGGAGGACGATCGGCTCTCCGTCTTCCATCGAGAAGATAACCTCGTATATATCGACCTCATCGATGACGAGCCCTCGTGCGAGGTCCGATGCGGCATGGAGCTGCAACCGCTCCATCGTCAGCTCATCCGGCGTCTCCCGGAAGTAGTAGTAAAAGACCTGATACGCGTTGAGGAGGTCAGAGGAGAGCAGCGTTTTCCGGGTCTCTTCATCAAGCGTATCCAGCATCTTCGCGAGGAGTTCGTCGTTATCCTCGCTCGCCTCAAAGAGGCTGTCGGCAAGTTCCGCCAGTTCCCTGTAATCGACCATACCAGTTCCCACCTGCACATTCCAATCCCTCGCGCTGGAAGAGGATCACGCCAGCAGAGCCGGAACAGTGCATGAATAACTATATCGGTCTCCCGGGAAAAAAGAATAGGTGTGCGTGAGGAAGATCTGGATTGGACCGTATATCACCGGATTCCCCAAAACGGCGCCATCACGGTCGAAGACCTGGTAGCAGCCACCGGGTTTGAACCCGGTGTGGTGACAGCATCGCTCGAACGCCTTGGGCATTGTCTTCTTATCAGCCGCTCGGAGGAGATGGTGCGCCTTCTCACCATCCAGGAATCACTTATCGAGTGCCAGTGCCGCCATACCATGGAAGATCTGCCGTTTGTCATCGAGAACGGCGTGATCCGGGCGAAACGGGGAGATGAGTGAGCAATATGCCTGAAGTAGCCGTACTCCGGATAGGCCACCGGCCTGAACGCGATCAGCGGGTGACGACCCATGTGGGGCTTGCAGCGCGGGCGCTCGGTGCCCGGGGGATGTACCTCGCAGCAGACGATCCCGGTGTCGCCACGAGTATAACGGATGTAGCCGACCGGTGGGGGGGAGACTTCTTCATCGAGAACGACGTGAAGTGGCGGCGGTGCATCCAGGACTGGAAGGCTGCCGGCGGCAAGGTCGCCCATCTCACGATGTACGGGCTTCGCATGACCGATGTCATCGACGATATCCGTGAGGAAGAACGGGTGCTCGTCGTGGTCGGGGCGGAGAAGGTGCCGGGCGATATCTACGGGCTTGCCGATTACAACGTCTCGGTGACGACCCAGCCCCACTCCGAGATATCGAGCCTCGCCCTCTTCCTCGACCATCTCTTCGAGGGGAAGGAACTCAACCGGGAGTACCCGGACGCGAAGATCCGGATCGAGCCGGCAAAAGCAGGCAAGAAGACGGTGGAGCGGTGAAAGGGCGGATTCTGGTTGCGGGGTTTGCAACGCGGCATGTGGCGCAATCGGCCCACCGGGCCGGCTATGCGGTCTACGCCGTCGACCATTTCTGCGACCGGGATCTCGGCTGGTACACGGAGGCGTGCCTCAAGTTCGACGAACTCGACGAACTCCCGGAGAAGATCATCGAACTCTCCGCCCGCCACCCGGTCGATGCCCTGGTCGTTGCATCAGGTGCCGAGACCATCGGGACGACGATCCCGCTCTGCGGCACGCCGCCCGCGAAGGTGGAGCGGTATCTCGACAAACTGGAGATCCAGCGGTTCTTTGAAGGGCTGGATGTGCCGGTTCCCCCGCTTGCGGAGGAGGGGCGCTACCCGGTGATGGTCAAGCCGCGCCGGGGGGCCGGGGGATGGCGGAACGCGGTCGTGAGGACAGAGGAAGAACGCCGCCGGTGGGAGGAGGCCTGGCCGGAGATCCCCTATATTGCACAGGATCTCGTCGACGGCATCCCGTCGAGCGTCTCCTGCATCGCGGACGGCCGGCGTGCGCGGGCGATCGCGGTCAACCGGCAGATCCTCAGGGGCGGGGGGGAGAGCACACACGGGTTTGCCGGTTCGGTCACGCCGTTCTCCCACCCGCTCGCCGGGGAGATGATCGCGGCGGCGGAGCGGGTTTGCGCTGCAAGCGGGTGTGTGGGCTCGGTCGGGGTTGATTTCATGGCCGGGGATAAACCCTGGGCGATCGAGATCAACCCCCGGTTCCAGGCCACCGTGGACACCGTCGAGATGGCGACGGGAGAGAGCATCTTTGCCATGCATATGGATGCCTGTCGCGGGATCATCCCGGCGGCGATGCCCGCACCGCGGCAGGTTGCAGTCCGGCGGATCCTCTTTGCCGAACGGGATATGCAGGTTGATGCCGACCTCTCAGGTCTTGCACCCCGCGTCGCCGATATCCCCTGGCCCGGAACCGGGTTTGAGGAGGGGCATGCGGTCGTGAGCGTATACGGCTGCGGCACGACGGAGGAAGAGGCATATGCCGACCTCGATAGGAATACCGGGGCCGCCCGAAGGCTGATCGAGGGATGAACCCACCGGGATAGGCAAAGGGAATTAAAGATAAAGAACAGAGTATGGTAGCATCGATGCGGCGATATATTCTTGTATATGATCCAGTTATGGGAGAGATTTGAGCATGGTATCCGTCACTGAACTGTTGAATGACCCGGCAATCAACGCCTATATGCTGCGTATGGTCAAGGAGGAGGGACTCGAACTACTCAGGCGGTTCCCTGAAGAAGGAGAGCATAGTGACGAAGAACTTGCCGAGATGACCGGGGTCAATCTCAACACCGTTCGTCATACCCTTTACACGCTCTATGAGCGGCGGCTGGCCGAATACCGGCGGCTGAAGAACACCGAGACCGGCTGGCTCACCTATCTCTGGCACCTCCGCCTCGACCGTATCCACGACGTGATCGAGGAGCAGGTCCGCGATGTGCTTGACCATCTCGATACCCGGCTCGCCTACGAAGAGAAGAACGATTTTTACATGTGCCGGAACTGCAGCGTCATCTATACCTTCACGGACGCAGCAAACTGGAACTTCGAGTGCCCGAACTGTGAGGAGATGCTCGATCACTTCGACAACGAACTCCTCGCCACTGCTCTCAGGAAGAGGATCGAAAGGATCAAGGAGAGCCTCGGGAGTGCGTGAAGAGGACTGCATCGCTCTTCTCAGGCGCACGGGGTGTTCTGAGGGGGTCATCGCACACTGCCGGGCGGTGCGTGACCTTGCGCTCACCTACGCATCCGATCCCCTGGTCGACCGCGATCTGGTCGAGACAGGCGCCCTCCTCCACGATATCGGCCGGGGAGTGACACACGACCTCTGCCACGCCGAAGCGGGCGGCGAGATATGTCGGATGTTCGGCCTCGATGAGGCGGTCGCTGCCATCGTCGAGCGGCATATCGGGGCGGGGCTGACGGCCGACGAGTGCTCTCTGCTGGGGCTTATTCCACGCGACTGTATGCCCCGCACACTCGAGGAGAAGATCGTTGCTCACGCGGACAACCTGGTGAAGGGAACCCGCGCCATCACGCTCGAAGAGCGGATGCAGCATGCAATCGCCCTCCCGAAAAAACAGAGGAGGCGTATTTGGCGACTTATGCAGGAGATGGAACTCTTCAGATGACGAGCTGTTTTACCTGCGGAAGAGCCCGCATATCCTCGTAGACCGAGGCCGGGATCCGCGGTTCGTCGACGATCATCACGAGCCTGGGCGTCTCGGCAAGGTAAGGGTCGGTGACGAAGATCTGGCGTATGGAGAGGTTATGTTTGACGAGAACCTCGACCGCCGCTCCGACGATCCCTTTCTGCTGCGCATCCTTCGGGTAGAGCGTTATGACCGAGAGGCCGAGGGTTTCTGCGACCAGGGAGAGATCCGGTGCGGCACGCATCCGGAGGAAGAACTCGCGCAGTCCGGGGTTCTCGAGGATGCGGCGGGCGGTGGCGTCGACGACCCTCCGGTCGGTCTCGATCGCCCTGCCGATGTGTGTCGCGGGGATCTCGATGCCGTTGCAGACGATACGGCCCTCTTTATTGATGCCGAACCCGTTCTCCAGCATAAAACGGATTATCCGCCCCTGGGAGGGCGAATCGGCAAACTCCCGTGAGATGTCAGCCCACATGCGAGATCGTTGGATACGGGCGCATAAATACACATCGAAGACACATACGGGACACCGGGGTACAGGTGTAGCCGGAAGGACACGGGGTCTCCGGACGGTTCATCTCACCCTCTGCCTGCAGGAGCCGGGATTCCAGCAGAGTAAGGTATTTCAGGTTGCAGCGCGTTGTATAGTGGGTACCAGCGCGAGGGTTGCCAAGCCAGGTCAAAGGCGCCAGGTTGAGGGCCTGGTCTCGTAGGAGTTCGTGAGTTCGAATCTCACCCCTCGCATTCGATTCACCA
>JAAZGM010000216.1 GCA_012511245.1 Methanomicrobiales archaeon
ATTGCAACCTATGGCTAGTTATGGCAACGACGATCCAGCTTCAACCGGAGACCAAGTCCCGCCTGGATACCCTGAAAACACACCCGCGGGAGAGTTACGACGAGACGCTCAACCGCATCATGGACGCCTTCTTCGATCCGGAGCCGCTCTCCGAAGAGACGTTGCAGCGGATCGAAGAGAGCATCGCAGACATGCGGGCTGGTCGGGGCCGTCCCTTTGAGGAATATGTTCAGGAACGGGGCCTCTGATGATCTGGCGGCTCATCCTCATGCCGGCTGCCGAGCGGGATCTCAATAAAATCCCGGATCCCGATGCCAGGCGAATTAAGGAAGAACTCTATGCTCTGGCAGATGAGCCGTATCCCCGATTTCACGTCAAGAAACTGAAAGGACATCAGAACAGTCCACTCCATTCTCTTCGTGTGGGGCAGTACCGGCTCATTCTTGCGATTGAGGATAACGTGATGGTTATCACCGTGATCGAGATTGGAAACCGGAACAACGTCTATCGAAGATATTAATTCTGATATTTCCCGGAGGTACTGCGTCCGCCCCTTCCTTGTATCTTCCAGCAGAACGGCTGTTGTAGTGATCAATCCCGACATCTCGCAATATCGGATAATCGGGTTCATCGCCGGCGGGTATTACGAAGACGCTGCACGTTGCCGCCACCGTCGATACCTTTTTTACGCCCGCTCCCCTCCCGCATCGAGCATGACCGACACGAGGATACGATCCATCCATGCTCGCGAGATCCTGGACTCACGGGGTAACCCGACCGTTGAAGTGGATGTAACGCTCGCCGGCGGAGCGTCCGGGCGCGCCGCGACCCCGTCCGGCGCATCGACCGGGAAGCACGAGGCTGTCGAGCTCCGCGACGGTGTAAAAGACCGATACGGCGGCAAGGGGGTGCAGCGGCCCGTCGCCCGGGTCAACGGCGAGATCGCTATCACCCTGCAGGGCATGGACGCCCGGGAGCAGGCGGCGGTGGATGAGGCCCTCATCGATCTCGACGGGACACCGAACAAGCGAAACTTTGGCGCCAACGCCACGCTTGCGGTCTCCATGGCCGTCGCCCGTGCGGCCGCCGCCGCAGAGGGCCTCTGGCTCTGGGAGTACCTGGGCGACCCCCTAAAACCGCTTCTCCCCGTCCCGATGATGAACATCCTCAACGGCGGCGTCCACGCTGATTGGCAGGGGCCGGACTTCCAGGAGTACATGATCGCGCCCTACGGTGCCCCGAGCGTCACAGAAGCCGTCCAGTGGGGGAGCGAGACCTACCATGCGCTCAAAGAGATCCTCAAGGCGCTGGGCTACAGCACCAGTGTCGGCGACGAAGGCGGGTTTGCCCCGGCGGTCTCCACGAACACCGAACCGCTCGACCTGATCGTGGAGGCGATCGAGCGCGCCGGGTATGCGCCCGGTCGGGAGATCGGGATCGCTCTTGACCCGGCATCGAGCGCATTCTACTCGGGCGGCGTCTACAACCTCAGGACCGAAGGGCTGACCCTGACCGCTGCTGAGATGGTGGACCGTTACCGCGACCTTGTCGCGGCGTACCCGATCATCGTCATCGAGGATGGCCTTGCCGAGGACGACTGGGACGGCTGGCGGCTGCTGACCAAAACGATCGGGGATCAGGTGGAACTCGTCGGCGACGATCTCTTCG
>JAAZGM010000217.1 GCA_012511245.1 Methanomicrobiales archaeon
CCGATCGGCACCATCTCGATCGCGCCGAAGAACTCGGGCATCGCGACGTACCAGGAGACGTCGCTCCCTCGCATCCCGTCCAGGTCGGCCCTCCACTCCGCTTCGGTCTTGTGGTAGAGGAACAGGGAGCGGAGCACCGGCATGCCGAACTCTTCAAGCACCTCGACGAGGGCGTCGGCATCGCGGGGCGGCGTGAACGTTCTTGCATCGACAAGCGCGTCGATCCGGCCTGCAAAGAAGGTCGCGAGCACTTCCCGGTCGGATCGTGCCCCGATAGCCTCGTCCGCGATACCGAAGCAGAAGACGGGAAGGAGGTCGTAGTGCTTCTCAAGCTCCCGGATCAGGGCGTTCTCGACGGCCAGATCCCCATTCACCCAGTGTGTCCGGGAGAAGAGGAGCCCGACGCGGATGGGATACCGGGACGGGTACCAGGCAAGATAGTCGTCGGGGTCGTCGAAGATGCGTCCGGCGTCCGGGTGGTAGATCCCCTCCCAGCAGGTCTCCCGTGGGGGGTCGTAGGCGACGTCCATCCTGGTTACTTCGGCCTGGACGTAGCGGATCAGGTTCTTGATGTTCTCGGGCCCGCCGTAGAGGAAGTAGGTGCTCACCGTGGAGACGACACTGAGCGGGACGGTCGAGGCCGACCAGGAGGCGTCCGTGTAGCCGAACGATATCACCGGAACGCCTTCCCGGAGATTGCCCAGGATCTCGTCCCAGACCGGGTCCTGCGACGGATGGATCAGAACGAGATTGGACTCATGCAACGATGCGATACACCGCTCCCGCTTCTCCGCGTCGTCCGTCAGTTCATGCACCTGCCACGCGGCAAGGTCGATCCCCGCCTCCCGCGCAGCGCCGGAAAACTGCAGCAGTTCGCTGCCCCAGGCCACTATCGCTATCTTCATGCTACCTCCCCGTCGTCCGACGGTCGGAGGGGGACCACGTACGGAACCCCCATCTCGTCTTTTACCGCCGCCTCGATCCCGTAGGCGGCGCGCATCATCTCCCCGGTCAGGATGGAGGACGGTGCACCCTCTCCGATCACCCGCCCCTCTTTCAGCATCATGATCTTGTGACAAAAGCGGGCGGCAAGGTTCAGGTCATGGATCGCCGCGACCACCGCAATCCCGTGTTCTTCCGCGAGCCGGGCGAGGAGGGCCATCACCTCGATCTGGTTGCGCATATCGAGCGCACTCGTCGGTTCGTCGAGGAGAAGGACCTGCGCATCCTGTGCGAACGCCCTTGCGATCAGCACCCGCTGCCGCTCACCTCCCGAGAGCCGGTCGACCCTGCGGGATGCAAAGTCGCCGATGTCGAGGAGGGAGAGCGCCTCCGAGACCTTCCGTTTGTCCTCCTCGGAGACGCTCCAGCGCAGGTGTGGCCGCCTGCCCATCAGGACGGTCTCAAAGACCGTTGCAGAGCCCGGGACGCCGTTGCTCTGCGGAACGTAAGCGATAGTCCGTGCGATCTCCGTCCGGCTCACCGCGGAGAGGTCGCGCCCGTCGAGGAGGAGATCTCCTTCCGGGTCGAGGATCCGGTCCAGGCACCGGAGCAGCGTCGTCTTGCCAGACCCATTCGGCCCGACGAGGCCGAGAACCTCCCCCTTCTTGAGGGTGAACGAGACGTCCGCAAGCACCTGCCGGTCGCGGTAGGAGAACGAGAGTCTGCGTGCACAGAGCAGGGGCGGCATCAGGCGTCCCTCCTGCGCATGAAGAGGTAGATGAAGAACGGGATGCCGAGGAACGCCGTCATGATCCCGACGGGGAGGATCGTCCCGGGGACTACCGTGCGCGCGAGGCAGTCGGCGCCGAGGAGGAGGACGGCGCCCACAAGCCCGGATGCAGGTATGAGGGTGCGGTAGTCGGCGCCGATCGCCATCCGGGTGATGTGGGGCGCGACCAGACCGATGAACCCGATGGTGCCGGTGAAGCAGATGATCACCGCCGTGACGAGGGATGCGGCGAGCATGAACCCGGCCATGGACCGCTCCACCGGCACGCCGAGGCTTTTGGCTACCTCGTCACCTTCGGCGAGCGCGTTGAGGTCCCATGCGCGCCAGAGGAGAAGCGGGACGACGGCGACGACGACGACCGTCACGATCGCCAGTTTCGGCCAGGACGACTTATCCAGGGACCCGAACATCCAGAAGACAACCTCCTGCACCTTTTCGGAGGTTCCCAGGTACTGGAGGAGCGAGGTGATGGCCGAGAAGAGATACATGAGCGCGATGCCGGCAAGGATCATCGTCTCGCCTCCCATGCCCTTCAGGCGAGCCATGCCGTAGATGGCGCCTGCAGCGAGCATGGCGAAGAGGAAGGCGTTTCCTATGATGAGGTAGCCTGAGAGAAAACC
>JAAZGM010000218.1 GCA_012511245.1 Methanomicrobiales archaeon
GCAGACGAGCGCCGGGACACCCCTGATGACGATGATCCCGTCCCCGACCCGTGCGATGAACTCGGTCTTCCCCTCCTGCAGGGTCCCTTTACAGAACGTACATCGCTCTGGAATCATTCTCTTCTCCTCCTCGTTCGCGTATCGATCCAGCCTTCAACGTCCGGCATGTAGGCGGTGATGACCCGGAGATGGTCGTCACAGATCCCGATTACTATATGATATGCGTCGGCACGGATAAAACCGAGCATGAGTACTGAGGGGCAGGGCTCATCGTCGGGATACGATTCGATGATCTCCCCCACCCTGATCACTGAGAGGAGAGCATCGGTGGAGATATTACGTATCAATACATCCTGACCCGGGCGTGGTGGGAAATAATCACTGAATCCCGATCTACCAGTCTGGTGATCTCATCCCTGCCGTGATTCATCCTTCCCTTCCTTTATTGAACAGTTTTATCGCCGCTGCACTAAAACATTTCCAACCGGCAGCCGGTCACGGAAAAAGGTCGCTTTGCTCATCATACGGCGCCTTTCTCGTTCAATCTACCCCGCACCGCCTCCGATAAAGTCAGGCTAATCCCCTCCCGGGTATACCCTATAGTTGTCTGTCACATTCCCGGGAACCCTGGCAGGCATGGAGAACCAACCATGGCAGACTTTGTGCCGACTACCGTGAACAGAACGGCGGTCCGGGACCTCGCCGTCCCGATCGCCAACGTAACGTCGTTTAACACCCTCGTCCAGTCCGTCATCGACGACAACCCCTTCGAGTGCGTCGGGTATACGACCAGGGCCGGCGAGACCATCGCCGCGGTCGTCAAGAACCGCGAGCACTACACCGCGAAGGTGAACTTCATCGACGACGACGGGAAGCGCGTCGGGACCGTCTCGATCCAGTCCCCGACGATCGCCGCGTTCAACACGAACGCCGCCGAGGTCATGGGCAACGCGGCCCTCGAGGCCGCGATGGGCGGCGAGGCCGTCCGGAACCTCCCCGCAGAGACCTACTACGCGCAGCTCAAGTGCCACGACGTCTCCGGAGATGACTACTACGTCACCTTCACCCGAAAGACCGTCCGGCTCTCGTCCTACCAGGACGAAGCGATCCGGGCAAAGATCGAGACCTGGGCCGACACCATTGGGTCGCTTGACTGAGAGGGGATTCTTCCCCTCTTTCATCTTTCAAACTCAGTGCGAGATCCTGCAGACGGCGTAACTTCCGGCTCCGATTTTTTGCGGGTCATCTTGAAAGAGACCTGCTATCTCACGCTCCAGTTCACCTGAAAGAAAGTATATCCATGAACAGCGCAGAAGATGATTTAATGTCTCCGGCAGAGAAGATCCCCGTCTCAAAAGAGACCTATAACCAGATCCTGGATCTCAGGGCCCCGGGCGAGACACTCGACGAGACTCTTGCAAGGCTGGTGGAGAGAATAAAAAAACAGCGGCTCACGGATGATATCGAAGAAGTCATGGCAAAGGGCGAGTTCGTGGAGTTAGATTGTGACATTGCGGACAAAAACCCGACTCTTGAGAACTGTCCGACAGTTGGTATTGGTTTAAATCTAATGGAAGTCTAAGAAAGCAAATAGATGCATGAATATATCCGGGAGCTTCATTATATAGTCGCTATCATAAATATTCCCTCGATACTAGAGGGGGGAATTTTGTGCTATGAAATGGCCGCAAACATAGCACATACCTCTGTTGCGTTAGAAGAGGTGCAGGGGCGCAGGGCGAAAAAAAGAATCCCTGGTGGTCTGCCTCTTCACAGATATGTGAACCTCTACTTAAATGCTAGGAATCCAATGTTATTTCGTTTGATGAAAAATGTCTCTGAGGATCTTTGTGTTTTAAGGGTTGATAAGGATGTGATTGAGCAGCTCGGCGTTGTAGTGGCAGATAGAAATGCTTCGAGCGATTATGTAACATTCTACACACTTTCAGAATCCGAGGGAAAGCTTGATGTAGACAAAATTTATGCAAGATATTGGAAACATGATGATCAAATTGAAGAATGGGAGCATAAGAGTATTATATGTGCAGAAGTTTTGGTTCCGCATATTGTAACTGCAAAGCATATCGTGGGAGCATATGTGGCAAGTGAGCACTCAAAGGAGATACTATTAAGGGCAGGCTTTGATCGAGAAATTTTGGTCAACCCGGAGATGTTCTTTAATATGCAAATTCAGAGGGGGGAGAGATAAAAAATGGTAGATGTCCTAGTTGGAGATATTTTCCAAAGCAAGGCACAGACGCTGGTAAATACCGTGAACTGTGTGGGCGTTATGGGGAAAGGGATTGCTCTACTTTTCAAACAAAGATACCCCGATATGTATCGGGATTATGTTAGAAGGTGCAAGAACAACCAAGTCAAACCTGGGATCCCATATCATTACAGCGATGTGTTTGGCAATTCGATAATCAACTTTCCAACGAAAGACCACTGGCGCTCACCATCTCGTATCGAGGACATTGTTACGGGAATAGACCATTTCGTCGCTAATTACAGAGATTGGGGTATAAAATCTGTTGCCTTTCCACCGCTTGGGTGCGGAAACGGTGGTCAGGACTGGCGTATTATCGGCCGTATCATGTATCAAAGATTATCTAAAGTTGAGATTCCGGTTGAAATATATGCCCCATTTGGAACTCCGTGTATCGAGTTAAGTAAGGAATTCCTCACTCAAAACATTCTTCTCGAGAACTATAATCAGACAAATTCGAATCGAAATGAACTAACGCCAGAAAGGCTTGCAATTCTCGAGGTGCTGAATAGGCTTGAAAATCAGACTCATACAGCAAAGGTGGGTAGGGTCATTTTTCAGAAGATTTGCTTTATTATTACTGAAGCCGGGCTAGATACAAAGTTCAAATTTCAGAGGGGGTACTACGGCCCATTTTCATCAGAGGACGTAAAAAAGACAATCCATCATTTTGCAAATAGCAATTTGATTGTTGAGAGTCAGAGCGGTCGCATGATAGTCGTTTCAACAGGTTCTGAATATCCAAAAATACGGAAGAAATATATGAAACAATTGGCTGAGCTTGAACCGGCGATAGAGAAGACTGTTGATCTGTTTAGTAGAATTAAAAACACGGAACAAGCTGAAGAAGTAACTACAGTATATTATGCCTATAAAGAATTAATGGAGAAAAGATCCGGAAGGCCGGTATCTGAACAAGAATTGTTTGACTATATCTTCTCGTGGAAAAAGGGATGGAAGAACCCCCAAAAGTGCAGGAGTATCGCTTCTGCAATCCGCAATCTCGCGATGCTGAAATGGATCACAGTTACATTTAGCAATGAATTGCCGATCGGTGAGACACTATAATAACTATTTATATGACTATCGCCAAGGGCCAGCCACGTCAGCTGCGGAAAAACAGGCTTGCCACGTCAAATTGACCTGGCAATACTCAATAACGCAAAGAAGTCTACCGCAACATGGGATCGTAAGGCGATGGTTCGGAGCGGTATTCTTCGCAAAGCGGGAACAACCGCGCCGGGAGTTCATGCGCCACCACCGTTTAATATACTGAATGATCATTCAATATATTGTATGCTCCGCGAGTTCGAGAAGTTCGTCGGGTTCCGGGTCCTCGCCTGGTTCCTCACCCACCCGACAGGCGAGATCCACATCAACAAACTCGCCCGGGAGATCGCTGTCAGTCCGGGAAGCGTCAAGTCATACGCCGATGCCTTCGAACGCGACGGATTGCTCACCGCAACACGCCTCGGCACGGCAAGGCTTCTCTCCCTCGATAACGACGCCTTTGCCGCCCGGGAATTGAAACGGGCCTGCATGGCTCTCCTCCTCGTCCGGGCCGGCATCGAAGAGCTCGCCCCCGAGAGCATCGCAATCGCGGTCTACGGGAGCACCGCGTCGGGAACCTTCGATGAGCAGAGCGACATCGACATCCTGATCATCGGCGACGAGAACCAGGTCGATCACGGCCGGGTGCCGGCACTGGAGGCGGAGACCGGCCGTGAGGTGCAGGTGACGGTCGTTCCCTACTATCGGTGGGAGCGGATGAAGGAGGAAGGCGATCCGTTTGTCGCGAGCGTCCTCGAAAACCACATGCTCGTTACCGGAGTCCCCCTATGAGGTGGCGGGAGTGCGTCGACCGTGGCCTCATCCGCGCCGATCCCGGGGCAAAGGAGCGTGTTCCCGGCTCTCTCGCATCCGCAGCGAGGTTCCATCGAGCGGCGGAGAAGAACGTGGCGATCGAGGAGTACGAGATGGCGCATCGATGCCTGCATACAACAGTGCGTTCCATAGTGTTCGGGCGTTCCTCTACGCTGCAGGCTACGTCGAGCGGAGCCATGCCTGTCTTGTTACCGCAGTCCGGCATACATCTGGCGACGACCCTGAGATTATTGCTCTCCTGAATGCCTTTGACAAACTACGGGTCGCCAGGCACAATGTTCAGTACAGCGGATCGCTCGTGTGTGAGGAAGAAGCGGCGTTCTGCATCCGGCTGGCCCATCGCGCCCTTGTTCTGGCCCGGCAGCGGTTCGGGTAAAAGCCGTTGCAGTCCGGTGGAAACGTCATCGGGGGAGAGTGCTCGTGGGGCGGGACAATCCCCCGGAACTCCAGCGGCAGATCAGCATCACGGGGTGAACAGGAGAGAACTGATAAACCGGTTCCTCACCCTTTCACTTTCACCCTGCGCACGGCTCTCCGTTAACTAACACCTCTTCTCCAGATCATCATATGACGCACTCCCCTCTCCTCCGCTCCGACGAGACGCTCTTTCGCGACCCCGAGGTCTTTGAGCTCACGTATCTCCCCGACCACCTCCACCACCGCGACGCCCAGACCCGGGAACTCGCCTTTCTCATCCGGCCGGCTCTCCGGGGCGCGAGTGTGGGGAGCGCCGTCCTCCGCGGCCCGCCGGGGACCGGAAAGACCACCACCGTCCGCCGGATCTTTCGCGAGGTCAGGGAGGCGACAAAGAGGGTCGTCCCGGTCTACGTCAACTGTCGCCACGATCGTACGGCGCTCGCCGTCTACCGGAGCATCTTCGCGCAGGTCTGCGGCTGCCCGGCGCCGTCGGCCGGCCGGTACCTCGACGAGATCAAGCAGGGGATCGCCACCCGGCTCCATGACGAGAACGCCGCGCTCGTCGTCTGCCTTGACGATGCGGACGAACTCATCCCGGCCGGGACCTACAACACCCTCCTCTACCAGCTCCTCCGGCTCTACGAGAAGTGGGACGTCCGGAAAGCCGGCGTCTTTGCGGTCACGAGCGATCTCGCCCTGAACCTCTACGCGGAAGCCGACCCGAGCGTCCGGTCGGTCTTCCACCCGGCCGAGGTCACCTTCTGGCCCTACACGAAGACCGAAGTCCGGGAGATCCTGGCTGATCGGGTCAGGCAGGGGCTCTACCCGCGGGTGATCTCGAAGGTCCTCCTCGACCGTATCGCCACCATCGCCGCCGCCGAGCAGGATATCCGGGTCGGGATCGACCTTCTGCGGGGAGCGGTCATCCGGGCGGAGAAGGACGGCCGACGGAGGGTCGGCCCTGAGGACGTGACGGCCGCAGCCCGGGCGATCACCACGCCGTCGCTCCTGAACCGGGCCGCGGAACTCTCGGCGGGTGAGCGGGAGCTCGCCTGCTGGATCGCGGAACGTTCCCGCGACGGGGGCGATATGGCCTCGGGGGCGGTCTTTGAGGCGGCTCAGGACTACCAGGGGAGGACGGCCAGTCACGAGCACCTCAATGCTCTTGCGAAGGCCGGGATCGTTGACCTGGCGCCCGGGATCGGCCGGGGGCGGGCGATCCGTCTTCGGTATGACCCCGAGGATATCTTCGCCGTCTGTAATGCCCGGACGAAACCCGCAAAAACCCGGACATAGCATGAGATCTCGTAAACTCTTTTTCCATGCCGGATTAAAGATCCGATATCAATTCATCGCTTTTGAAATTTTCCAGTACAGCAAGGTTTATCAGGAGTCCGTTTCTTTTTTCCGGGATGGTTGGCTCACGCTTTTAACTATCCCGACGAGAGGATCCCGTATGCGCCGGAGAGAAGCCGGTGCGAAGGAGATAGCAAAAATGCAACAGCAACCAGGAACAACCCCCGGTGGGGGAGGAACCGAACCAAGAACCAGAGGCGGCAGCCCGGACCTGAAGTGTGACCGCACCGTCGGCCAGACCGCCACTGGTACATCTTCACC
>JAAZGM010000219.1 GCA_012511245.1 Methanomicrobiales archaeon
CGATATCCTCCACCCGGTAGAGAAAGTCCCGCTCCCGTTCAGGCCCGTCGGTGAAGAGGTCCCAGACCATGTGGTGCGCCTGGTACTCGCTCCCCATCATCTGCCAGAACTCGCGTTTTTCTGCCGCATCCGGCCGGAGCCGTATCCTGCTCAGGTACACGGCGAATCGCCTCGTAAAACGCCGTAATGCTCGGCCCTGCTCCCGAACTGCCACCGCTTCCGGCTCAACGGATTATCGTAGCGCAGCGTCGTCTGGATTGCCGTGATCCCCGTATCCTCATCCCCTTCCCAGAAGACCCGCAGGTCGCCATCATGGAGCAGGCCCTGTAGCAGGTCGCCGTCGGGGAACCGTGCTGACGAGAGAGCGGCCGCAAGGTTCTCGCCCCGGACGACCTGTGCATGCACCGGGAGAGCCGGCGGGCAGGACTTCCTCCCGAGGTACAGGACGAAGACCGGGTTGTTCAGGGCATCCGCCAGCTCCTCCAGAGGGTAGGGGATGGGGGCCGCCCCGCTCCAGACACATACCGTCGAGACGGCGTCACACCGGTAGTCCCGGGTGGAGAGCACCGTCGAGAGATCTTCGCGGGGTATCGACAGTTCCTCTCTCCGGGTGGCAAACAGGCGCTTCTTTCGTCCTTTTCCGGCGGGTGGAACCTGCGACGTGTGGTAATCCCGCAGCAACACTCCCGGCGCATCCACCCGGATCGCCATCCTATAGGCGTTCGAGAGCGTTGAGAGCCGTTCCTCCTCGTCACGGCGAATCCCGAGCGCCGCCGCAAGCATCCCGAAGACGGCGGATCGGGACGGGTGATCAAACGTCGGGCGGAACTCTCCGACCGCTATATCACCCCACGATGCCATCATGCCGTAGAGGCGAAAGACGAGGAACTCATGCATGCTGACCCGCCACGAAATCCAGAAGTTTTTGCAGCGTTCCCTCGCCGGTATGAGCGTTCATATCGCACCAGGCGTCACTACACTTCCCGTACACGGCGTCCATCTTATCACGGGTCTCCGTTAAGGTCCTGATAGCGCTCCCGAGCAGGTCGGCGTCCTGCAACGGCTTCAAGTACGCAACCGAGAGCGAGCGGGGCTGCTGGCACCCTCTCTCCGCAAGCAGGTACGACGCGTACGCCCTGGAGGCAAAGCTGTTCTGTTTGCCGGTCGGTGCAATCTTCGCCGCCGCTTCGACGAGAGCCCGGAGCGCGGCCGCGGTGAGGGCTTCGTCGCCGCCGAGGTTCTCGCGGAGGAGATCGCGGTTGACACAGATGTAGACGTAGAAGAGCCCGGATGCAAACTCCGTCTCCCCCAGGTGGCCGGCGCCCATGTCTTCGTCGCCCCGGTTGAGGTCGTCGACCGCCGTGAAGTAGTCGTCCTCGACCGCGACCGCATGCACGGTGACCGCGTGGGAGACCTGCACCGCCGCCTCCGTATTATAGACCGGGGCCGCCGCCAGCATACGGCCGAACATGGCAATATCCGCTGCGGTGTGCCGCTCCATCAGGAGTTTTTTGTCGTTCTCGTCGGGAGCGTTCCCGGTGGCCGCCAGTCTTACGACCAGCGCATCGATAGCGGCGATCTCTTCGGGGCTGAAGTGAGCGAGCTGCTCGATCTCGAGGGCGTTCTCGCCCGATTTCAGTTTCCCGAACGTACCGGCTATATCCGATGCCCACTTACGGGCTTTCTCCTCAGGGATCGGTTTGAATGTCGCGGGCGCATCCCCGGCACCCTTCATGATCTCCGCAACACCGACGCCTGATGTCAGGGCTTGGTAGACCAGCGCTCCCATCCCCTTCGTCCTGACGCCAAGGTGCCCGTCGAGCGCATCAGCGAATATATCCGACGTCCTCCAGGCCCGCTTCAGACTCTGCGACGATACGCGCAGACGCTGGGCGCCGCCCATCATGGCGGTCTTGGGTCTGCCGAGGTCGTCACGGTTCAGGTTCGACGGGCCGTACGATACGAGCATGTGTAATTGAACAAATTCACTCATGGTAACATCTCCTTCTTATGATTACGGTTCTTTCGGGGCTTTGTCGTAGTAGTCAAACGCCCAGTTGTTCTTCGTCCTCTCATTCCACCAGTAGACTCCATCCGCAAGACTTGCGATGTTCACGGAGCCGTCAAGCAGCCGGACTATCCGGATCATTGCGCCGTACAGGTCATCACGCTCCTCGATCTTGAGCAGCCGCCGGAAGCGCAGTCCGCTCACCCGGGCACGGTCGCCGCCATCCTTCGATGTCGCCATCTGCTGCGCGAACCGAAGCGAAAAGTCGTTCTTCCTGATATGCGAGAGAGTCCCGGCCACCATGGCAAGTTTTCCGGCATCCACGGGGGCAACCCCGGAGAGATCCTGACGCAGCCGGTGGAACGCCGGGATAAATGCGACCTCCTGAGCGCTCCGGCAACGCCTGAGCGCCGCCCGGTCGCCGCGGGCGTGATCCAGGCCTGCCCACCATTCGATCAGGACCGATCTTGCGTCCGGGTTGTTCATGAACGAAATATAGTTCACCTGTTTCATGATTGTTCACCTCGTGCTTTTATCGTGCGCTTTCCGGTTTTCCCGGGCTTTGCATCGCTCTCATCAGGATCTTTTGGAAGATCGAGCGCATCGCGGATCTTCTTGTTCCGCGGCGATGTGTAGTTCCTGAGCATGCGCCGGGACAGGGCTATGTCTTTGGGATCCGCGATGCTGATGAAATCAGCCTGGGAATAGACCTCAAAGAGTGACGTGGCCTCACCGGAGAGGCTTGAGAGCCACCGCAGTTTCAGGGGGGCTGTATCCTCACCCCTCTCCATCACCTCCCGCAACGCTTCCAGGACAGCGTAGAACTCGCTCTCGGTCTCCTGCCAGAACCGCGAGTCGACCTCGGGGATGTTTCCGCCCGCATCCTTCCGGTCCCCAAAGAGCGCCTTTCGGATACAGCCGCGGGTGCTCGCCGCAACGAGCTCGGCGGTCCTGATCAGTGCCGCCACAGTTCCCTCATAGCGCTCACGGATCTCATCGTTGACATGGATCAGCGGCATCATGCTCTCGTTCCAGCAGACCACCTTCATGTTGTCCGTCTTGTAGCCAAACGCCCAGAGCGGGGCCGAATAGTCCGGATTACCGGCGAGATAGCGCTGCCGCTCGTTCCGGAAGACCTGAACGACAAGAGCCGGCTGGGTACGGCTCTCAGGATCGTTCTGCACGAGCCCGAGCCAGTTCCGGTACGCTATCCCGTCTGTCTGCCCGTGCTTGGGGAGAGGTTCTTCTGCGTTTTTTGGCTGGTAATACGGCGTGAGCGGGTGCTTCCATGCCC
>JAAZGM010000220.1 GCA_012511245.1 Methanomicrobiales archaeon
GAGCCCATCTTGATCCGGATATCGGCATGCTCCATGAAGGGGCTGGAGGTTTCGTCCACGATCTCATTGAACCGCAGAAGGCGATGATGATTGACCGCACTGTCCTCCGGTTTGCCCGTGAAGAGATATCAAGCGAGGATTATGAGTGCGGAGAGAAGAGGTGTTATCTGGATGGTGGTTTCCTGGCCCGGTTGACCGCGGCGCTCCGTGACTCGATCGACCAGAGCCGTATCGACGCACAGGTGCACATCGTGCGGGACACTCTCCTTGCGGGCGCTGATTTTCACGTGCTATACTGGTAACTGCCCCGCTGGATTGTGAACTCAGGGAAGGCAGCATCAGGGATCTCGCGTAGCTCAACATCCCTGATGACGACCCGGGGACAACTGTAGAGCATGGAGACGAACTTATCGAGGATGACCGGGTCAGCGGTAGCGGTGATGAACACCTTCCCGTCGGAGAGGTTCATCGCCTCGCCGCTGACGCCAAGGTTGGTGGCGATCTTCTTGATGCACGCGCGGAACCCGACGCCCTGCACCCTTCCGGAGACCGAGATCTCGATCGTCTTCACAGCCAGTGCTCCTGGATGATCCGCATCGACATATCGAGTTCGTCATACACCTCATCGCGGATTGCCGAGTCACGGATGTTGAGCGCCTCGCTCACGGCCAGATCGAGGATCTCCCTTGAGCGGTCATCGTAGCGCTCTGCGTAGATCCGGCATGCCATATCGCCGAGCACAAAGGCCCGCCGTGAGAGTGGCCTGATTATCCGGGCTTCTTCGAGTGCGCAGAACAGCATCCTGTCTGCAACCTCATGCCGCCCTGCACCCCGGGCGATGAGGTAGAGCTCCGTGTAGTAGGTTGCCCGCTTTGCCCTGTCGGGTGCTGCATGTATCGCCCGGTCGAGCGTGACCATATCTTTTGTGGTATAGTTGTTGTTCCGGATCTTGTCCCGGCAGTCGAGGATCCTCGCATAGACCGTGTTCTTCCAGGTCCGGGGCATGTTCTGCTCGAGCTGGACGGTCAGGTTGTACCGGATCCGGTCATCTTCGATGATGGATATGATGTCGGCAGCACGTTCCCGGGCGGTGATTCTCCCGCTTGCCCGGTAGAACGAGAAGAGCATACTGGCCATCCGTTGCTGGGTCATGGCGGTGATGAACGGTATCTGGATGTGGCCGGCCGTCTTCTCCATGCCTTCCAGCAGTTCATCGATCTCCTCTTCCTCGCCATACGTCTCGGCAAACTTTGCCACATCAAAGAGCATCGAGAGCCGGATATAGGGGGAAGAGATGTTCACAACGGTATGGCACATCGATGAGAGGATCTCTTTTCTCTGTGCAGGTTCGCCGACCATGTCGAAGACCGCTGCAAGGGCATCCACGTACTCGATTGGATCCTCGATCCTGCCGACCTGCTCCATCGCCCACTCGACATCCTTCTCCTGCTGGTTAACGGCACTGAGGTTCCTTGCAGCGTAGATCAGGTTCTTCCTGACGAAGGCCTCCCGTTCATGCCCCACGTCGGCGAGCATCTTCTGTGCCTCGGCCAGATAATCCCTGGCTGCATCATGATCGATCCCGGCCATGAGCCCGGCAAGGTCGGAGAGCATGATCACACGGACGGATGGTTCGGAGAGGTCGCCGATGGTCTCGTGAAGCCTCCGGATGATCGCCTCGGCCTCTTTTTCATTGCCGAGAGCCGAGTGTGCGCTCACGATCCGGTACATCCCCGTGTAACGTGCATAGACGTCACTGGTCTGCTCGAAGAGCCGGTACATCAATCTGAGCACCGGTTGTGCTGCCACTCCTTTCTCTATCCCCTCAAGCAGGTATGCCGTCACCTCATACGGGTCAGCTGAGTCGAACTCTTTTGTGTATGCGGTGAAGAACGTGAGGATTCGCTGGATCATGGCAGTCCGCTCGTACTCCCCGTCTATCTCAAGCGTGAAGAGGGCCATGGGTGCTGCGAAGATCGGGCTCGCGTAGACCTGCGTATACTCAAGCATGATATCGACATAACTTGCTATCTTGATCGATATCTCCTCGCGCGAGGTGCCGGTCTTGAGGAGATCGAGTGCGATCTCGAACGGTTTCATCATATCGCCGAAGATCTGCACCTTCCCCCGGGAGAGCTGATCTGCCATCTGCAGGCTTCCGACCCGGACGTAGCCCTCGATGAGGGGATCGGCCAGCTGCCGTTGCAGGGACGGGTCAGCGATCTGAGAGAGGATCTGGCCTGCTTCGTCCAGCGCCTGGAGCGAGAGCTGCTCGATCCCGTACATGATCAGGCCGTGGATGACCTTTCCCATCGCAAAGAGACAGTAGTCCCGTTCCAGCAGGGATGTGGAGAGAACCCGCATCCCGTAGAGCAGGTCTAGATCGCCATCCTCAACGGCGAGTATGGCGGCCTGGTCCACGATGCCGCCCATCGCTTCTGCCCGTGTCCGCTGGTCCACGATCTCGCAGGTGAGTCCGGTCGCATGCCGGAGGAGGTCCCGGTCTTTCCGGGCGACGCCGATCCGTGCCATCTCGATAGCGATGGTCGATATCGCCTGTTCGCGCAGTTCCAGATCCCTGATCGGGCTCACCAGATCGACGAGGGCTGACGCATCATTCTGGCTGATGAACCCCCGCTCGATCAGGATGGTGTTGCACTCGATGAGCAGGGCGTCCTGTGCACGGTGCGAACTCGTGAGATCCTTTATGGCCGGTATGTGCCTGACGATCTCGTCAAAGTCATACTCTTTGCAGAAATCAGTCACCGCCTGATGAACCAGCGAATCGATGATCTCGATATCCAGCGCACCAAGGATATTCTCATGGATGAGTCCGATCTCGTCGCGCCGGAGCCCTTCTTTGATCAGGCGGGCACTGGTGTCGAAGAATTGGGCGTTGATCCTCTGTGCGCTACTGCTAGCTTTTTTCATAACCTCGATCGCGTGATAGAAGTCGCCCATGCGGGAGAGGGCATCGGTGATCTGCCGGTAGAGCTGGGCCGATTTTGCGGCATCGCAGAATTCATCGATCAGCAGCGTGATGTCGAGGAGGATGGTGGGGTTGCCGCTCTTCTCGACGACCGCGATGCCGGAGAGGACGATCTCCTCGATGGGAAGCTGGGACTCTCCTGCGCCCCGGGCGTTGAACTCAAAAGCCTTCTCGAGGAACCAGCGCTCCCCGCTCCGTTCAGCTTTCTTCAGGAGTTCAAATACGAGGGTCTGACCGGCCCAGGGTCTTTCATCGTCGATCCTGAGAAGCCTTGAGTATATCTGTTTTCTGTCCCGCTGGCGGTCGAGGAGTTGCTCGGTCAGGATTGCAAGGACCTCTGTGAGGCGCTCTTCGGGGATGTCGGGGAGAGAGTCAAGGATATGCTCGATATCGGATATATCCTTCTTCAGCGAGGATCTCCAGGCGGCATCCACGATATCGGCTATCGAACCGGTGCGCCGGATCTTCTGGGTGATCTCGGTGGCGCTTGCGAGTCCGCTGATCACGAGATCGATCTTGCCGGACTCGATGCCTGCTCCGGCGATTGCTCTGGCTACATCGACGTGGAGTTGCGATTGCCGCGATATATCGCCGATCTCGGGGAGCATCTGGAGGGCATACTGCATGATCTCGATGTTCTGGTGTTTCTGTCCATAGCAGATGAAGAGCGGTATGATCTCGGAGAGGATTGCTGAGCGGTATTTACGGATGCTGATCCTGTCGAAGGTCTCTCCCCCCTTCTCGATATAGTGGATGTCACCGGTGTTGACCCCGGCCTTGACGAGGTCACAGGAGATTCTGGCGAGGATGTCTGATTGGTGGCTTTTACGGTCGAGTTTGTCGACCAGGGTAAATATTGCGGAGAACCATGCTTCATCCTTCTTCTCGCTATAGATAGAAGCAGCGCGAGCAGCAAGGTCGAATATATCGTCTTTTGTTGGCTCAACGAGCTGGCTTAAAAGTTCTGGATGGTCTTCATCGAACGCTGCGTTGATCAAGGCGGTATTCATCTGCTCATAGAGCAGTTTCTTCTCTTTTCGTGTCTGCGTCTCTGATATGTCTGACGCCACCTTTTCAAGCTCACGCAGATCGCCAGAAGAGATAGCGGAGTTGATCTTCTGTTTTATCTGTAATTTTCCATCCATTTTGATCAGCGCTCTCCTGTGGATTCTGCATCATGCATATCCATGATCAGATATATAGGTTGCCCCCCTCTCACATGAATGTTTTTCAATGAAATCCGGTTGTTCTCCTAAAATTATTGAGACAATATGATAAACAAGAGTGATTTTTCGGGACATCCCGCGAGAGACTGTTTATCTTGTGGGAGTGAAGGGGGCCGGAGCGAGAAGGTCCTGCTCCGGGTGAAAACGTAATCGAGTGTATCACGCCCTCTCATGTTCCGGGCGTCTCTTCTGTTGCAACCGCCATGATCTCCCGATACATGGCATCCGCGACGGCCGGATCTTTCGCTTCGATCATGATCCTGATCATCGGTTCTGTACCCGATGCCCGCACCAGCGCCCAGGCGTTCTCCCGGATGATCTTGACACCGTCGATCTTCTCGATGGTCTCTTTTGCGAACGCCTCCTCGACGGCGTGGACCAGCGATGCCGGGTCGGTGGTGTGGTGCTTCTCCTTGATCAGGTGGTATGCGGGGAGTTCGTCGACGATCTCTGCGAGTTTTCTGCCGTTGTGGCTTGCGAGCACCGCTACCATCATGGCAGCGGTCATCCCCCCGTCCCGGCAGAACTGGTGGTCAGGATAGATCAGGCCGCCGTTCCCTTCGCCGCCGAACGAGACTTTAGCTCCCTCTGCTATCAGTTTGATCATCCGCCTTGCGACGTAGATGCTCCCGACGGGGGTGTAATCGATGGTGCAGCCGTGCTTTTCTGCGATATCCCGTATCAGCCGGGAGGTGGCGACCGGGGTGACGACGAGTCCGCCGCTGTTCTTTGCGCAGACATAGTCTTCGATGAGGCCGAACTCGTAGTTCTCTTCTATATAGCGTCCTTTGCTATCGACGAAGACCGCCCGGTCGGCGTCGCCGTCGTGCGCCACCCCGAAGTCGGCGCCTGTGGCGAGGACCATCTCCGAGAGGGGCTGCAATCCTTCAGGGGTTGGTTCAGGCAGCCGGCCCGGGAAGGTGCCGTCGAGCCGGGCGTTGATGGTATGTACCCGGCATCCCATCCTCGAGAGGATGATCGGCGTCGTGAGCGCCGCAGGTCCGGAGCCGGGGTCGACGACGACGGTCATACCCTCACCGATACCTTCCGGGAAGTGGTTCACGATGGCATCGATGTACTCTTCCAGCCGTTCGGGTCCGGCGCTCTCGCTGCCGACGCCGTCCCAGCCGGTCACATCGAACTCTTCTGCAAAGAACCGGCCTTCGAGCAGGATGATCTCCTCATCGGACATCTCGGTGCCGTCGGCCTCGATGATCTTCACGCCGTTGTACTCGGGGGGGTTGTGGGATGCGGTGATCATCGCACCGCCGTCGAACCGGTTGGTCTTTATGATATACTGAAGGGCGGGGGTGGGGAGGATGCCCATGTCCACCACGTCGCACCCGGTCATCAGGAGCCCGGCCTTGAGGGCGTGGGTCAGGGCCTCGCCGGACGTCCGTGTATCCCTGCCGACCGCGATGGTGCCTCTTCTCATCGATCCGAGCGCTGCGCCGATCTTGAGGACGAGGGTCGGCGTCATCATCTCTCCGATAACGCCCCGCACGCCGTTCGTTCCAAACATCTGTTTTTTACCCTGCATTCTACTCACTCTCCTACATCGTGCAGTTCCCGCTTCAGCCGGTCGATGGCGTTTGCGGCGGCGGCGAACGCCTCCTGCCGGTGCTCAGCAAGTATAGCAAGATATGTTAGATCCTCTCCGGCATAGAGCCTCCCTTTCCGGTGGTAAAACCGGGCGCCGATGATTCCGGGGACGGCCTCCATCTCCTCCTGGATACTCTTTGCCGTAGCATCGACGGTCTCGTCGAAGTCCATGTGCTCCGTCCGTTCGTCACCCGACCACTCCCTGACGATCCCGTTGAACGTGAGGATCGCCCCGGCGTGCGAGACGTCGCACTCGCGTTTCAGTTCCCTGACCAGGCCCTCGACGGTATGGTGGTCCTCGAACCGGTCGAGCGCGGCGATCACCTCCTCGACGGAGGGGTTGCGGAGCACGACGTTCTCGCTCTCGAGATCGCCTATCACCACCCGCGGGAACGGCCTCGACTTGAACCCCTCGAGTATAGCATACTCGATACCGGCGTTGCAGAGGAGATCCAGGGTGGAGTTGAGATCGTTCTCGCGCCTGACGACGACTGACTTCTCTTCATCGACACCGCCGGATATAGCAGCATACGATTCATAGTAGATGGTGGTATCCTTCCCGTGCTCGAGCGAAAAGCCGTGATGCCCGAGATGTTTGACTGCTCCGACGCTTCCGTGTGGGGAAAGCGCACCGATCAGGCTCTTTATGAACGTGGTCTTGCCGGCGTTCGAGTGGCCGACGATCTGTATGATCTTCATATCTCTTCCTCTTCATGATCGTGTTCTTCGTCTCCCTGCACATCATCGCCTTCGCCTTCCTGGCCGGGTCTGGCCTTCAGGATGACGGAAGCCGCCTCGGCCACGCCCCGCATCACCTCGGTGATCCGGTCTTCGACGTCGATCTCGTCGTCGATGTTCAGGCTGGTTCCTTCCACCTCGAGCAGGAACCGGGCGACCTCGCTTGTCTCAAAGAGGATCTCGTCGAGTTCCTCTGCGGTAAAAAAGCCGCACATCGCCCCGTAAAAGAATGTAGCTCCGGCTTTCTTCACCTTCTTCTTGAACGAGCTCCGTGCCTGGTTGACCGCCTGCGGAGTGTAGGAGTCGACCATGAACGGGCAGAGTTCGGGGAGGTTCTCGCCGATGAACGTCATCTCTGATCCGCTGGTGGTCTTGAAATCCGCACAGAGGCGTGCTATCGCCCATTCGCGGGCGGTGATATGGGTATGTTTGCGCAGGAACTGGTTGACCCGCTGGTAGGTGGCGCCATCCACCTTCTTGAACTTCTGGTACTTGTTCGGGTCTTTCGTGCTGTCAGGTTCTTCCATTTAACCTACCTTCTTGTTGGTTTTGGTATTTCAATACGGTTGGTTGAACGATCGATCGCCCGGAAAGCCGGATACTCCGCCGGGATCGGGTTGCCGTGCGGGTGCTCCCGCCGCCGCAACCACCCTTATCTACGTATAGCATCATACAGTTTATTTCTGTCTCTTTGTTCCCGGGCTCAGTGTGGCGATCCGGCCATCCGGACAGGTTTAACGGCCCACAAGGACTTTCTGTGTCGCCCCGGTTGTCCGGGTATGGTATCACCGTTTCCGGTGTCCTCCACCGGAAGCACCTTGCGGTGTTCCAGGATGATTATCAAATGATTCATCTAAATGGGCAAGGAAACCCCCCTTCAGGGTGGGGGGGATTGCCCCTTTATAGCGTTCTTTTGGTCTGAAGGCGATACCTTGTTTGGGGATAGGCACTCCAAACCGGAGATAAGAGCTGAAATTGCGGGGAACCGGTCTTACAGGGTGGAGATACTGCTCCAGCAAGCATGGGCTGGCAACAGTCCGGGATGGGAGCCGTATGTCCTCTCACCGGAGCGGGTTGCCGAATTCGCTGGATTCTAAGGGTTGTTCTCCGATGCCAACCAGTCAGCACTTCGGCGCCAGACAGTTCCGGGTATCAGGTTCTGTTGGATAGTGATCCTCCATAGTTGCAAGCCCTGTTCTTCAAGGCAGGGCAGTTGGTGGATCTCTCTTCTGCACGGTCTTTGATGGTGGGTGGTGCTCCAGATTACAACTGAGAATAAATTCTAGCTGATCTGACCGTATTACGTTGAGTATTGGCCTGTATTCATCTCAAAAACCCAGAACCTGGAGGACGTTTCCATTATCAGTTCTCTCTTAAGGCATTACTCGATGGTGTGGCCTCAACCCGGAGTGCATTACTGCTGTGAAAAGGGTTGATCGCCGGGTCTCCCGGGTGCTGTTTCCCCCGCGGCACCCCGGATCCGGCATCCTCGTATCGTGGTTTTAAGCCACGATCTCATCTGCTCCCATAGTTCGGGCTGCCGCAGGGGGTGATCGGGTGTCTACGGCAATCTATGCAGGTCATTTATATATGGGCGGGATGTGCCGACCGCATGGCTCCTGTGCTGTCCCCGGGTTCGTTCACTTTCTCCCCGCGCGGTATGGGGTTCATATACTTGAAAGGGGACGTATTCAGTAGGGTTTGCTCTCTGCCCACCAGGGACAGCAACCCTGCATACCTCCTAACTCCGAGATCAATCACACAACCCTGATACTTTTTTCCAGAAACCCGGTCAAACTGTGGCATCTTCTTGTTCCGGCGTATTTCGTGGGCTTTTCCGACGGAGCCGGTTATCTCGAGGGTTTTGTCTTCCGGATCTCCGCCCGCTGGGCACTCTCTCGTCCGGGTGCACTACCTCTTTATCGTCCTCCCTGGCACGGATGTGTATGATTGGACTGACGGCCATCCGGTGGCCGGCGAAGTTTTTTCTGGTGGTACAATATATTGCGGGGAATAGGCATTTACCGCAATCTTGATATGTTTCGTTGTTTAACCTGATATACGATGGAAAACGCCTGTTTCCCGGAATGGCTGGATCGCTTCAGCGCCTACCTCCGGATGCGGAATTACTCGCCCAGGACCGTTGAGAAGTATGCACAGACCATCCGGCGCTTCGCCCGGTACGCCTGGTTCCGGCAGAACTCGGACGGGACCCCGTTTGATGAGGCTGTACTTGAAGACTCCCCGCTGGATGCGGATGTCAACGTCTCTACGGCGCTCGTCACCGATTTCTTCTCTGATCTTGCGGAGAAACAGGACTATAAGCCCAAAACCCTCCACCGGATGATCTCGACGCTCTCCTCGTTCTACCGGTATCTCTACGTGCAGGGAGTCGTGACCACCGATCCGATGATCGGGGTGGAACGCCCCCGGATCAAGAATCAGGAGTTGAAATACCTTAAACACAGCCAGGTGATCCGCCTGATCAACACCATCGAGAGCGAACGTGACCGGTTGATCGTCCGCCTCATCTACGCGACGGGCGTCCGGGTTTCGGAACTCTGTGCGATACGTGTCGAGGATATCGATTTCGAGGAGCAAACAATACGGGTAAAGGGGAAAGGTGACAAGATCCGGACGGTCTTCATCGACGAAGAGACGCTTGAGGAGATCAACGGGTTCATCGGCAACACGATCGAAGGGCCGCTCTTTGTAGGCCAGCAGGGCAACCATATCTCCCCGCGGACAGTCCAGCATCTCTTCAAGAAATACGCTCCTTCAGGGATTACGCCGCATAAAATCCGCCATTCCTATGCGAGCGAGCTCTACCGCCGCTCAAAGAACCTCCGTGTCGTGCAGGAGAACCTCGGGCACTCCTCCATCAAGACGACCGAGATCTACCTTCATACAGACATCGACGAGCGCAGGCGTGTCTACCAGCAGTATTTCCCGCTCTCAAACGGGAAGAAGGAGGAGTGATCCGGTCGGACGGACGATCTCAATAAACCATATGATGCTATATCTGTGAGGGGCGCCGGGTGAGTCCACACCGGGTGTGGTCCTCCATACTGCACCCCCTCCTGCAAACCCTTTTCACCGTATCTACAGTTTCCTCCGCTAGAACGTACTGCGCTGGCGGTAGCCTCGTGCCGGAAGCATGAAGTGTCTCCTAAAAACGAGTTGTACGCGGTTACTCACCCGGATATCGCTATGACTGCCCCCTTCGTGGGCGGGGTGGAAGTACTGATAGCAGCATGTTCGGCGGCGAGGTTATTGATGGAGCCTTACGCCGATAAGGCCGGAAGGGAACTTGTTCCCCTTCCTGGTGTGTACTTCCCACGTGTACTGCTGTCCGTGGGGTATCGCCACGCACCTCCTCTGTCCCGGGTGTGGGGGCTCCATCTCTTTATGGGAGGTATTTTACTCAGTTCTGCATCCAGGGCTCCTGGTGGATGCTTCTCTGCCACAGCGGGATACCGATTGGCGGGAGAATTAATGAAGGGGGTCTGGAGGGGAAACTCCGGGGCAGGCAAGGACGAGACCTTGCAAAGTGAGTGCGGAATCCGTAACGCCCTATAGTACACCGCGCCCCTCTTACCTTCCGGCAATGCTCAAATCACTGGAGCGCCTATCGATCCATATGCGCTACATCGTCACAGGCGGGGCGGGATTCATCGGTTCCAATCTCGCCGGGCAACTGGCACACGACGGCCATGACATTGTCATCATCGACGACCTCTCCTCCGGGCGGCGGGAGAACATCGATCATATCCTGGATCATCCCGGAGTGGCGTTTGTTGAGGGGAGCATCACCGATCTACCTCTGCTCATCGACGCCTGCGCCGGGGCGGACGGCATCTTTCACCAGGGAGCCATCGCCTCGGTTCCCCGGTCCGTGGTGGACCCCACGAGGACGAACGAGGTGAACGTAGGCGGAACCCTGAACGTCTTCTGGGCGGCAAAGGAGTGCGGCGTCCCGGCGGTCGTGATGGCTTCCACATCGGCGATCTACGGTGACGATCCGGTCTTTCCGAAACGTGAGACGATGGTGCCGACGCCGCTCTCCCCCTATGCCGTCTCGAAACTCGCGGGCGAATACTACGGGAAGGTCTTCACCGATCTCTACGGTGTCCGGACGGTATTCCTCCGCTACTTCAACGTCTACGGTCCTCGCCAGGATCCGAACTCAGAGTACGCGGCGGTGATCCCGAAGTTCATCACCCGCCTGCTCGGGGATAATCCGCCGATCATCTACGGGGATGGAGAGCAGACCCGGGACTTCATATCTGTTGCCGATGTGGTGCGGGCGAACATCCTGGCGATGGAGAGCGACGCTTCCGGCATCTTCAATGTCGCCGGCGGTCGCAGGATCAGCCTGAACCAGCTTGCCGCCATCCTTGCGGAGGTCGTCGGCGTAAACCACCGGCCGGTATATGAGCCGCCGCGTCCCGGGGATGTGCGGGACTCGCTCGCCGAGATCACCCGGGCTGAGGAGGCCTTCGGGTTCTCCCCCCGTCGCACACTCGAAGAGGGGCTCCGCGAGACGGTGGCCTGGTTTCGCGACAGCGGTCGGTAACCCTTTCCCTCCGGCTGATCCTGGTTTGCCACCCGTAACTCCCGGCTGATGCAGGAACGTATAATTGTTACTCCACAGTAAGGGGGGGCGAGGTGCAGGCGTATGCCCCGATCGGTTACACCGGAGATGCCCTACAGGGGTACTAGCAGAGATACGTCCCGGGCGTACAGTGACGTCACCACGGATGGCCGGCGCGACCCGGCTGCCCTGAACAACAGGGGTGTGGTGCTCGAGCGGCAGGGACGCTACGAAGAAGCGCTCGCAGCATTCAGTGCAGCGATACTCTGCAATAAATGTGTATGCGTGGAACAACCGGGCAGTGGTCCTCAGTCGGCTCGACCGCCTCCGGGAGGCGGCGCTCGCGATCGACCGGTCGTGCATCTTTGTCATGGTGACATACGGCATGGTGCTCGGGGGCTGAACATGTTCTTGCGGTGGCCGAGGATCTTGACCCTCAGGCCCGGGCGCTGTACCCGGGGAACCTGACGATGACCCGGGCATGACCGGGCGGATCTGCTCATTTTTCGGGGGGTTCCCCGGGTTGATACACCGTCCGGTGCGATACGGTTCGCCGCTTGCAGACGTTTGTATCTGGGATCGCCCGGTTCATCCCGGAGAACCTTACACTTTTATCCTCGCCGCCTGCATAGAGTATACAATCGAGTGCCTCCGGCACGGAGCCATCCTATGAAGACGCTCATACTTGCAGGCGGGAGCGGCACCCGCCTCTTCCCGCTCTCGAGGGAACACTACCCGAAACAGTTCATCCCGCTCTTCGGCGACGAATCCCTCTTCCAGAAGACTGTGAAGAGGGCACTCCTCTTCTCCTCGCCGCAGGAGATTGCCATCGTCACGAACACCGATCACCGGTTCCTGGTCCGGGATCAACTTGCGGCCATAGGGTGCGACTGCCGGGTCATCGTGGAGCCGGCGGGCAGAAACACCCTGCCGGCGATCTACTACGGCGTCCGCGAGATCACCCGTGAGGGCGGGTCGGACACCATTGCGGTTCTCCCCTCGGATCACCTGATCGCGGCGTCCGGACAGTTCCACGATGCGTTCCGCCGGGCGGAGCAGCTTACCGGTGACTACCTCGTCACATTCGGGGTGCGGCCGAGATCGCCACACACCGGATACGGCTATATCCGGCCGGGCGAGCCTCTTGAGGGAGGTTCGCTCGTGGATGCCTTTGTCGAGAAACCCGACATCGAGACCGCCAGGCAGTATGTCGCCGACGGCTATCTCTGGAACGCCGGCATGTTCTGTTTTGACGCCGACCTCTTCCTTGTCGAGTGTAAGGCATGCGCACCGGAGGTGGTGCGGGCGTTCGATCTCCCTGTGGGGGAGGCATACGATGCGACTCCGTCTCTCTCCATCGACTATGGAGTCATGGAGAAGACCCGGCGGGCGGCGGTCGTGCCGCTTGAATGCGACTGGAGTGATGTAGGGAACTTCGATGCCCTCTACGCCGCCCTCCCGAAGAACGGGGATGCAAATGCCGTCAGGGGCGAGTATATCGGGATAGACTCCTCTGAGAACCTGATCATCGCCGACCGCCTGGTCGCCACCGTCGGAGTCCGTGATCTCGCCATCGTCGAGACGAAGGATGCGATCCTGGTCGCCGCCAGGGATAATGCCCAGCGGGTTGGGGAGATTGCGAAGGTGCTTCGTGAGAAAGGGGATTCACGTGCCCTCTTCCACACGCAGGTTCACCGCCCCTGGGGTTCCTATACGAACCTCGAGGAGGGGCAGTCGTACAAGATCAAGCGCGTCACCGTTCCACCGAAACGGCGGCTCTCGCTGCAGATGCACCACCACCGTTCCGAGCACTGGGTGGTCGTCACCGGGTGCGCTGAGGTGACGATCGGGGATGTGACGTCGCTTCTGCGCAACGGCGAGTCCACGTTCGTTCCGGCGGGGACCATCCACCGCCTCGCAAACCCCGGTCTCCTGCCGCTCGAACTGATCGAGGTGCAGATCGGGGAGTACACCGGCGAGGACGATATCATCAGGTTCGAGGACGACTTCGAACGGGCGTGAGCGGCGGAGGCCTCGCCCCCCACCTGTTCCCAAACCGATATAATCCCCTGGCACACAGAATATAGGCTGATACCACTTCTCGTAACCCCCGTAGTGTAGCGGTCAATCATGCAGGACTTTGGATCCGGCGACGGCGGTTCGAATCCGCCCGGGGGTATTAGGGCGCGGAGTTAGATACCGTCTTTCATGTTCGGTGTCGGGCTTGTCGGCATGGAACAGAATGGGGACATGCCGAATCGTGGATCTGGGTGATTTGTCGCGGCGGAATTGCCAGTTTGGGCGAATCCCGGCAAAATCTTTATGCCATATTGCAACCTATGGCTAGTTATGGCAACGACGATCCAGCTTCAACCGGAGACCAAGTCCCGCCTGGATACCCTGAAAACACACCCGCGGGAGAGTTACGACGAGACGCTCAACCGCATCATGGACGC
>JAAZGM010000221.1 GCA_012511245.1 Methanomicrobiales archaeon
GCTCGATCAATCGCCGTCGTTCCATCTCGTCGGGTAAAAAGTCCCGTGTTCCCCGTGGTTTCTGAAGCATTCGATATTCTCCTGAATTAAAGTCTCTTGCGCGAACCCTTATCATTTGTGCGCTTTGCCCTGCCGAAGAACCGGTCGCCGGCGCCCTCACCGTGCCAGACGTTCTCCCGATCGACCTGCCCCTGGAGGTAGAGGGCGAGGAGAACCAGGCCGAGACCGAGGAACTCCCATGATTCGGCATATGCAGTCACGAAAAAGCCCAATAGGGCGAGCGCCGTGTAAGGAACCCCGAGGTACCCCGCCTTCCGGTATCCGGAGAGGCCGGTACGGTAGAAAATCCGCAGGTCGCGGAGCCAGAGGAAGACGGTGACGGCGACGCCGACCCCTGCGATGTAGGCGAGATAAGACATAGATGAAGTAATATTATACTTCCACCCCTATTTTTGTTATCGAACTATGCTGCCGAATGCCACCATCAGGGACATCCTCCGGATGTATCGTAACGGCGAGGTATCTGAAGACGAGGCCGCCGGCGCTCTTGAAGGGCTCCGCATCGAGGTCATCGACGGGATGGCCCGGATTGATACCGGACGGAGCGTCCGCTGCGGGATGCCCGAGGTGGTGCTTGCCGAGGGAAAAGAGCCGGAGACGTTTGTTGATATCATGCTCGCGCAGGTGAAGGCGGCGGGCCGGTGCGTCGGAACAAGGGTCTCGCCGGCGCACCTCGACGCTCTCCGCGCCCGGCTGCCGCCGGACGTCCGGATGGAGCACCGGGAGGCGGCGCGGGGGATCATCCTCTCGACGGAGGACCGGCCGGTTCCCCGGCGCGGGACCATCGCCATCCTCACGGCGGGAACGTCCGATATCCCCGTCGCCGAAGAGGCGCGGATGATCGCCGAGGAGATGGGATGCGAGGTCAGGACGGCCTACGACGTCGGGGTGGCGGGGATCCACCGCCTCTTCTCGGCACTCAAAGACCTGATCCCGGCCGACGTCTTCATCGTGGCCGCCGGGCGGGAGGGGACACTCCCTGCGATCGTCGCGGGGCTTGTCGACCGGCCGGTGATCGGCGTTCCGGTGAGCACCGGTTACGGTTATATGGGCGGCGGCGAGGCAGCGCTTGCGAGCATGCTCCAGGCGTGCTCGGTGCTTGCGGTGGTGAACATCGATGCCGGGTTCACGGCGGGCGCGTTTGCTGCACAGGTCGCGCACGGGGGTGACCGGGAATGAGTCGCGGATTCTACATCGGCCGGTTCCAGCCCTACCACAACGGGCACCAGTCAGTGCTGGAACGGATAGCCAGTTCTGCCGACGAGATCGTCATCGGCGTGGGGAGCGCCCAGGTCTCCCATACCGTGGCAAACCCCTTCACGGCGGGGGAGCGGGTGCTGATGCTGACCCGATCGCTCGCCGACCTCGACTGCCCATTCTACGTCATCCCGATCGAGGACGTCCAGAGAAACGCCCTCTGGGTCGCCCACGTCCGCTCGATGACCCCGCCGTTTGATACCGTCTACTCAAGTAACCCCCTCGTTGTGCAGCTCTTCACCGAAACCGGGGTGAACGTCCGGTCGCCCGAGATGCACGAGCGGCTGACGCATTCCGGGACCGTCATCCGGCAGCGGATGCTCGACGGCGAGCCCTGGGAGCACCTGGTCCCCCC
>JAAZGM010000222.1 GCA_012511245.1 Methanomicrobiales archaeon
CGACCCCCTCGCGGATCCCGAGGTAGACCGGCGCACCGCACGAAAGGCCGGCGGGGAGCGGGTCGGGCATCAGAACGGTGCCGGGCGCAGGTTCGCCCTGAAAGAGGACGGAGTTGTCCCGGACCAGAATCCAGCGCCTCTTGTGCGGCGATGGGTCCTCCGGGTAGACGGGAAAGAGGGGATGGACCGCGTAGAACGGGTGGTGTTTCATGGTTGTATCCTCCGGATAACCTGCTCATTACAGGAAGAACTCCGGCTCCTTTCGCTCGCCGCAGAGTGTGTAGAGGTGCAGCGACATATCCTTCACACGGCCGGGCATTATCGACCGGGCATGCTCGGGGCAACTCTTGATGCATGCACAGCAGGTGATGCATACCCCTGCATCGGTCAGGCTGCTCTCCTCCGGATCGATGGCGCTGACCGGGCAGACCTCTGCGCATATCCCACATTGGGTACACGCATCGCTGACCGCGATGAAGTCTTCGGCCGGAACCTGAGGGGTTTCCTGGTACTGGCGGCACCCGGGGAGGGTGGGGACGCTTATCCGGTCGGCTGAGGGGGCGGCATCGAGTTTTTCCCGTATCCTTCGCCCGAACGCCTCTATGTGGTACAGATCGGCTGCATCCGGCCGCCCCCCGGCTATCGGCATCTCGTCGGAGGAGAACGAGTGCTCCCCTATACATGCGGCGCCGGCGATCGGTCTGCACCCGCACCCGGTCAGGATATCGCCGAGCTCGATGAGCGCATCGCCATATATGCGGTTGCCGTAGACGACGACAGGGACCGCCGGGGCGTCCTGCGCGGAGATCGCATGCAGCCACCCGTTCAGGAGCGCCGGCACCCGGCCCCGATATACCGGCACACCGACGATGAGCAGATCTCGATCTGTGGTTCTGAGCGGCTCCACTCTCGCATCCGGCCGGGTGACATCCAGCGTCTCCACGCCGACCGGGCCCAGCCCACGCAGGATGCCCTCGACAACCGCCTTCGTCGTCCTTGTCGGCGAAAAATAGACTGTTTTCACGGATTCTATCTTCATTCAGTTCCCTCTACCATCGTATGCAGGAATCCTCTTCACCGGACCCCGCAAGGTGTAACCCCCGGAGAGCACCTCATCAGAAATGTGTGACGACGAATGGTGATATAACCGCCGGTTGTTCTCTAACCGCAAAACAGTCGGTGAAAAATACTGGAACCCCGGACATATCCATCATACGGCAGGATATCAAAAACGACGGGCCTGGAGGGATTCGAACCCTCGGCATCCGGGTTAGAAGCCCGGCGCTATGTCCTGGCTAAGCCACAGACCCTTCTGGCGCACCCATACATTTTGGTTGCATGGAGTTATTAACCCTTTGAGGTCGGGAGAGATGATGGGGGGTGGCGTATCACCCCGCCCGATAACACGCCGACCTGATGACCTCGACGATGGTCGGATCACCCCATTTACGATCTTCCACGCCGCGGGCAATGGTCGTCCCCCGGAACTGGACCTTGATCCGGGCGGACATCCGTTCCCTCTCCTCGACGAAGGGCGGGTTGACAAACTCGACCCGCCTCATGCTGATGGTGAGCGCAAGGAGATCCACCATGATCCCGGTATCTCCAGGCGAGAGATCCTCCTCATTGACCGACGTCATGAAGATACACTCACCAGGAGAGGACACGGTCAGCGTGATGATGTTGTGCGCGCTATTCAGTTCAAGGGTGCGTGCTCTGCCGCTCTTGAGTTCAGCAATGACTGACGGTGATATTCCGGTTAACGCTGCGCATTTCATAGTTCATCACCCGTACATCGGCAGCTGTTCTCTCCGTGGTTGAACCTCGGTCTTCTGCACCTGCTCGGCGATCTGCGACATCGCCGCCTCGATCTCCACCGCCTGCTCAAGGAGTGGCTGGATATCCAGATTGAGGTCGTAGATCTGATTTAAGACCTCGATTGTGGCCGCGGACGACCGCGGATCGGGGGTGTTCACCGTCTCGCCAAGAAGCCCTATCCCGGGGATGCCCCGGGTCTTACACTCAGTGAGGAGGCTTGCCGCGACACCAGAGATGCTCCCCATCGGGAGGATGATCGTCCGCTCTTCAATGCGTTGCAGCGTCTCGCTGCTGGTCGCAACCCCGAACACCCTCTTTTCCGGCTCGTTTGTGATGATCCCTGCAATCGTGACGACCTCCCTGACATCGAACTTCGTAAGCCAGTCCATGATGCCGTTTGCCACCTCGTAACAGATCGCCGGGTGAATGGGAACGTCAGAGATGATCGCAACAAGGTGTTCTTTTTCGTAGAGGCGCACCGGAGCGTTGATGACACCTCTTGTCATGAGGGCGACCGGCGGGAAGTACTTGCTCGTGATCGCCCCGATCTGTTCGAATTCCATCTGTTCAACGAGATATTGCAGGGCAATACTCCCGACGAGCCCGCTCCCGGGAAAACCGATCAGGACTGTCTTTTCGGCGCCGTCGAGCGCCCTGGATATAACCTTTATATCATCCATGGGATCAACCACATATTTCTGGATTAGTTTAACATAGCTGGGTGTCCCTTAAAAATATTATGCAGGAATACCAGATCAAGCGCGGATACACAAAACAACTCAAAGAAACCATGATCCAGGGCCTCCGCGACCAGTTCGAGATCGAACCCCGTGCGGCAGATGACGGACACTACATCATCTCCTACGGAGCGCTCCTGCGCCTTGAGGTCTGGCTGGGTGCGGGCGACAAAACCCTGGTCGTCGATACCGAGACGGACAAGACCGTCGACGACGAGACGATCATCGACACCAACCGCCGGTTCCGAAACTACCTCCTGCAGGTGACCGGGTATACGGCAAAAGAGCGGGCAAAGAAGGCGCAACAGGCCGTAAAGGGCAAATAACCGGGGTATTCTTCCAGCAGGAATATCCCCTTGCCCGATCATCGAATCTCTTTTTTCCATCATGTTTTTGTGGAGTCGGGCAGGGTTCAAGGAGAGCCGCCCGGCATGAACACCTCTCCCGGTTCAGTGATCTTGACGAAGAACCGGTTGTCGCTCACGCAGCCGAAGAACTTCGACTCGATCATCTCTTCCACACAGCATATCAGTTCCTGAATCCCGTCTCCTGCAGGATAGGCGCCAACGCAATCATGTTTCCCGGACTGGATATATGCCTGCTCCCTGCCGGGCGAAAGTGAATCTGAGACCAAATGGATGCAAAAAAAAGGAAAAATGCAGGTATCTTACTCGATCACTATCGCCGGCTTGAACGGCAGAGCACCCGAGGCCTTCGGGTGCATGCTCGTCTCAGCGCCCTGGATCTTCACCGGCACGCCGAACTCGTGCTCCAGGAACGCCCGTGCACCCTCAAGAACTGCCTGCTCATCGGGTGCAGAGGCCGCAAGCTGCTTCACGAGGTCGGGAGGGAGTTTCAGGATCTGTTTTGTCACCTGTTTTGCTGCATCCGTCGCCTCGCGGCCGCGTTTGCGCATCTCCTCGTTCTGCATGATCTCTCGCATCACCCGTGTCTTATCGGCTGATGCCGCGATGATCCGGAACGCCTCATGCTTCCATGCCGGTGCAACGAAGAGGCTGATCGACTTCGGCTCTATCGGGATGAGCTTCATGATCGATTCGATATCCTCGACCGTCCGGGCGAGGAGCTCCTCGGCGAGCTCGATCTCCGGGCTGACCTGTGCGTCGTCCACCTCGGGCCAGAGGGCAAGAGAGACCATGCCCTCCCCGCCGATATCCTTCCAGAGCGCTTCACAGGTGAACGGGATGAATGGGGCAAGCAGGCGCACCCATGTGCGGCAAAGATCCTGCATAACCGCCCCGCCGCTCGCACCCTCAGGCAGGCGGCGGCGGTACCATTTCAGGTCGGCCTCCACGCCGAAGAACGCTTCCTGCAGCGCCTGCCGGGTCTGGAACCCATCCAGTGCTGCAGTGGTGTTCCTGACACGCTGCTGGAGCCTGCTCGTGAGCCAGGCATCGATGCCGTAAGCGCCGACAGCACCTTTTGCATCCGTAACGGTGTTCCAGAACCGCTCGATCTGCCTCTTCGTTGAAGAGACGAGCTCGTTCCTCCAGTCAAAGTCCTGCCAGGGCTCCGCACTCCCGACGAGGAACATCCGGACTGTATCGGCGCCGAACGCCTCGACGGCATCCTCGAGCAGGAAGACGTTGCCCTTGCTCGATGACATCTTCGCACCGTTCAGGAGACCCATACCGAAGACCACCATGCCCTGCGGCTGCAGTTCCGGCGGGAAGATTGCCCGATGGTGGAAGAGCTGGAAGGTGAGGTGGTTTGATATGAGGTCCTTTGCCGAGAACCGGTAATCGTAAGGGTACCAGTAGAGGAACTCGCTCCGGATCCGGTCAAGTGTCTCGCGATCGATCGTGGCGGGGTTCCCCTCGCCCATGAAGATATACTCAAAGACCTCCGGAGTCAGTTTCTCCGGCGGGATCGCCTTCAGGTGGTGGGCGATCGTGTAGTAGGCCATATAGATCGTCGAGTCCGAGAGCGGTTCAATGATCCAGGCAGGATCCCAGGGAAGTTTCGTGCCGAGCCCCACCCGTCGCGTGCATGCCCAGTCCTTCAGCCAGTCGACCGTCCGGACGAACTCGGTCTGGACCTCGGGGGGAACGAGCGCCATCCGGTCGAGCTGGGTCTTCACCTGCTCCTTCCAGCACGGGTCGCTGTACTCAAGGAACCACTGGTCATGGAGGATCTTCACAAAGACCCTCCCTCCGCACCGGCAGATCACCTGGCGGTTGTCGAACTCATACATCGGGATCGAGCCGTAGCGCTCCATCATCAGCGCCGCAACGTCATCCCTGGCCTCCCGCACTGGTTTCCCGCCGTACTTCGGAAAGACCTTCCCGCGGGAGAACTCTGCGCTGTAAATCTCCTGGGTGAGCGCCTCCATCCCGGGGTCGTTCTGGTCGAGGATACCTGCGCGTTCGACCGCATCTTTTGCCGGGATCTCGCCGTACCCCTCGACGGTGATGAGCGGGATCGGCTGGATGGACGTATACATCCCCTGCTGCTGCAGGTCGCGGAGAGCGATGTAGTCGAAGGGAGCGTGGGCGGGAACGCTCATCACAATCCCGGTTCCCATATCCGGGTCGACGAACGAGGCCGGGAGGATGGGAATGTCACCGGAGAGCGGGTGTGCGACCGTCCGGTCGATCAGCGCTGTTCCAGGGATCTCCGCGGTCACGGTGACGGCGTGATCCTGGAGGCTGAGTTTCCCGGCCGCTTCCTGGCTCAGGATCCACTCCTCACCGTCGACCATCGCCCGCACGTAGGTGACGGCCGGGTTCACCCAGAGATTCGTCACGCCATAGATCGTCTCGGGCCGGAGGGTTGCGCACGGGATCTTTGCATCGCCAAAGGAGAAGGCCACCAGGGTGAACTTGATGATCTCTGCCTTATCCCCTTCGAGAAGGTCATGGTCGCCGACCGGGTTCTCACACTGCAGACAGTATTTGACCGGGTGGGCTCCCCTGACGACATGCCCCGCCTCATGGAGACGTTTATACTGCCACTCGATGAACTTCGAGTACTGGGGATCGACGGTGATGAACCGGCGGCGCCAGTCGATCGAGAGCCCGCACTTCTGCATCGCGCGCCGATACTCCTCCGAGAAGTACCGGACGATCTCCATCGGGTCGATGAACCGGTCGAGGATGTCCTGCGGCACCCGGTAAAGGTCACGGTAGAGCCCGATCGTCGCCGTATCGCCATTCGCAATCCTCTTCGATATCCCGATGACCGGGGTGCCGGTGACGTGGAACGCCATCGGGAAGAGAACCTGTTTGCCCTTCATCCTCTGGTACCGGGCGAGAACATCCGGGACGATATACGTCCTCCCGTGCCCGACATGCATCGCCCCACTTGGATAGGGGTACGCCACGGTCAGGTAATACTTCTCCTTCTCTGCCGGATCGGCCTCAAAGGCCTGCTCCCATCGGGCGATACATTCCCGTTCGTTGTCCTGCATATCTAATCCGCTCACTCTAAGCCTCCGGATTCTGGTTCTTCATACCCCAATCATACCGGGCGCAGACGGAGCGCCTCGCCCTCGTTGTAGCGCTTGATCATCTCCTGGGCGATCGTGCTGTTCTTCGCAAGAAGGATATCACCCTCCTCGTTCACCGTTGCCGTGAAGAGATACTCTTTCCCGGCGAAGACATCCACGATCTTGCCTTTGTTCTCGAGGGAGACGATCGTCAGCTGTTTCTTGTCGAGACGGATCTTGATACCGCCGGCAAGGTGCATCTCCTCCTCGACAGGTTTCTGTGCCTCGAGTTCGCTCCTCGGCCGGATATCGATCCCGATGCCCAGTTTGTTCACAATCGCAAGAACGTTCTTGCCGCCCTTCCCGATCGCTGCCGGGACGTCTCTGTCGTCGATGTAGACGACGGCCTTGTTGTCGCTGATGATCCTGGCCTCGACCGGGCCGCTCGTATACCGCCCGATCTCGCGCTGGACCTCCTTCTCTGCGACTTTCCAGGAGACATTTTCCCCGGGTTTTGCTGCTGCCGGTGCGCCGGCAATCGGTTCAGGGGGTGCAACGGCGACCTCTCCATCGTTCTCCTTCGAGGCGATCGGCATCACCAGAGTCTCTCCCTCGTAACGGAAGATCTCGAACTCAGGCTCCTGCCGGGCATGGTCGCGAACGACGATCACCGGCCGGATATGTGCATCGCCAGGCATCCCCTCAGGAGCCTTGATCGTCATATCGAGGTCGTAAATCTTTGCGATCGTGCCCTGGGCGACGTAGATGATGGTGTTGACGATCTGCGGCAGGATGCTGTAGTCCACGCGGTTGCAGAACCGCCTGAGGCAGTCCTGCACCTCCATCGCGTGCACCACGCCGACCATGTTCATCCCGGCAAGGCGCATATCCGCATAGACGTTGAAGTCCTCGTTTTTGCGGAGTTCGTCAAAGATCACGTAGTCGGGCCTGACGAGCAGGAGGGCCTCGGCGGTGTTTGCCATGCTCCCCTCGAGCGCCGTATACTGGGTGATGTGATCGGGCACCTGCAGGTCGCGCGGCGCCTCCATCGTCTTCACAACGAAGTTGTTATCGGCAAGGAACGTCGCAAGACCCTGGGCAAGGGTGGTCTTCCCCGATCCCGGGGGTCCCGCGATAAGGAGGCCGCAGCGGTTCCCGAGGATCCGCTTCTTGATCTCCGGCGCCATGCTGTAATCGTCGAGTTCGAGGTCGACGAGCGGCCGAACGACCGTGATCTCCATCCCGTCCGCGAACGGCCGCCGGGCAATCGATATCCGGAGCGATCCGATCTGGACGACTGTTATACCCCGTTTCTCGAGCTCGATGAAACCATCAGGATCGCGTTTCGCCCGCTCAAGGAGTTCCTGCGCCATGGCCTTGAGTTCGTACTCGGCCATCGGTGCGTCCCGGAGGGTCACAAGACGAGTATCCTGGAACTGGCCGATCTTTGCCACAGGTGGAGCCCGCTCCTTGAGCGTGATCGCTACGGTATCCTCATCGAGGTACTGGTCGATCGCAAGCGGTGAAAAGTCGCCGATCTGTGGCCGCAGATAGGTGACATCAAGCCCTTTCGCCTTCGCCACTTCCGCCTGCACGAGATCGCTCGTGATGAACCGTGCATCGTGGTCGATCGCAACGTTCCGGATAAGAGCATCGATCTCGCCTCCACTGGAAAGTTTCACCTGGTCAAGGCTCGGGCGTTCTCCGGTAAACCGGAGCTCGATGATACCCTCGCCCGACATCTGGAAGAGTTCCTGGAGTTCGGTCAGACCGGAAAACCCTATCTCTCGTCCCTGATTCGCCTGGGCCTCCAGCTCGGCGACGACGGCCTCCGGTATGATTATTGTTGCGCCCTTATATTCGCCTGTTTTTATCAGCGATGTTATGCGCCCGTCTATCACGACGCTTGTATCGGGTACAATTTTCATAAAAAATCACCATAGTTATGAGGTCATTCACCCTTATTAGCGTATACCTTCTCCGGATCGAAGACCGTTCCAGCAATCTCCTCTCCATCGACCGTTCGGTAGAAACACGAGATATGACCGGTATGGCAGGCAGCGCCGATCTGCTCCACCTCGTAGAGAGCGGCGTCTTCGTCGCAGTCGACAAGAATGCGGCAGATTTTCTGGAAATGTCCGCTTTCCTCTCCTTTCTTCCAGATCTTCTGTCTGCTCCTGCTGTAATAGTGCGCATATCCGGTGGTCCTGGTGAGTTCCAACGCCTCTGCGTTTGCGTAGGCGAGCATCAGGACATCACGTGTCTTCTTCTCCTGCACAACGACAGGCACCAATCCGTCCTTGAACCGTATCTCCATATCTGTTCACATTCCCGCTATAGCCTTCATGATTACAAAGAGAATATATCCCATGAACAATGCAGTCAGGAATCCCGCTGTGATCGGTATGATGAATGGAATACCGTAGGATATCCAGACCCTGCCGGCCTTCTGATAGAGGGCAAGCTCCCTCTCGTAGTCTTCCGGGTGCAGCCTGAGATCTTTTGTGTAGAGCCGCCGTTCCCCCCGCACGATACGCCCGAGCGATTCTGTAAATCCGACGAACCGCCTGGCCAGCCTGCCATCCTCTCCCTCCTCGATATCCTCCATAACGAAACCGAACTCGTTCTGGATCGATCTCCCGTCAACGGGAAACCCGAAGAAGAGGCAGGGCAACGGCGCCCGGTTCCCTTCCACGATGTTCTTTGCGAAGATTGCAAGGGGTGCTACGATGTTGATGAGCACAGCGTTCGTCAATACGCTAAATGGGAAGAAACCAAGAGGCGATGCGCCGAGATATGGCTCAAACGGGTAAAATGGGATGCACGCGGTTATGATGATGAGGGCATACGCATCCGCTCCCCCAAAGAGATTTGCAGCCTGGAAGAAGTAAAAAAATCCACAGAAGACCACAACCAGAATAAGGTACGCCGCTGCTGCCTGCCAGTCTGCAAGAATGGTCAATCCATACACCCATATGGCCGCTGGAATCGCGATCACAAGTGCAGGCCGCCATGTTTTGTGGGGCACCCGCCGTTCTTTTGCGTCCAGGATGGATGCATATATGAGCGTGATCCCTATTGCCGTCGCTGCAATCATGAGAGGGACACTTACCACGGGCGAAAGAATCATGGGCGGGTACTCTATTTGCCTGACCTCTCTTATTTCTGGCGATCATTCCTTGCAGGGGATCATGGCCGTTTTGATATATTCTCCCGGTTGATCCAGTCCAGAACGGACATTCATCGGCGACTGGAACGATTCAGGAACTCCGTCCCTCCGACAGCAGCCCACAGGGCAAATACTCACAAGAGGTGTCCAGGAACAAATAGCCCTTTATTGATACCCAAATACGCCCTATTCCAGAGAATATTTGTTAAAATCCAGATTCCACTATCACAAGGTATTAATAATAGCATACTGATGTGATATATTGTGATAGGGGGTAAAAAACCCCTTTCCGGCATGGAAACTACAGAGCAACGTACCTGAAGATCTACATGGACATAAACGACCTAATGGACGAAGTCCTTCGACAGTCGGCGAACGAAGGATGCTTCAGTCTTGATGAGTTACTGCATTACAATCGTCACAGTGATCCCCTGACCGGAATAGGAGTTTCAAAAGATGAAAAACAGGTATTTTACCTGTTTCTCACCGAGGGCGAGCCAGATGGCGCCATATTTATCGATAGGATGGGGACGCTCTTTGGTGATTCAGCCGCCCTGCGCCTGACCGGAGAGGAGGAATTCGAACTCTTCCGGGTGGCGCCGCCTGTTGTCGATGCGCTGGTCTCAAGGTGCAGAGTCTTTGACAAAAGCCACCTGAGGAAGAACGGTCGCCTCGATATCCCGACAGTCGGCACACTTACCCGGCAACGGATAGGGGTGCTCTGCCTTATCGTGCGCAACGGCCGTATGCCGTTTGCCGGAGCCCATGTCACAATCAGGAAGGGAAAACTCGTGATGACGAGTGATGTGACGGATTCTGCGGGAAAAGTCTGTTTTCGATTGCTCAACGGGCGTTACATGTGCGTGATCTCGGATCGCATCGGGGAGCGGGCACGACGTATCGTCGAGTTCTATGAGCCTCAGGCTGAGAAACACATAGATGTTGGGGGTACCGGGGATGAGTCCCAGTAATGATGAAGAACGTGAGTTGATAGCAGCGGTCAGGAGCCTTCTTGCACAACCCGGGACGCTGGGGATGGGCAGGGAAGAGGCCACGGCAAAGGGTGAAGATACAGACTCGCTCACTCTGGAAGTGGATGTGCAAAGAGATACGATCCCGGAGACTGCCGATGAGGTGAACGAACATCCGGAACTATCACCTCTCCAGAGAGAAGACAGTGTAGATGTCGGTCCGCTAGCCGATACGGCGGCAAAACCAGGCGACTCAGCCGAACCACTCAAATTTGCCGAAAAAAACCCTGTGCGGGCATTTTTCGATTGGTTCACCCAGATAAAACCAGGATACGACGAAAAACCCGCAATCACCCCCCCGGTTGAGACGCAGGCCCCCCATAGTCAGCCGGAACCATCACCCCCAGAGACTGAACAGAGCACAGACGTCCGTTCACTCATCGATGCGGTTGCAAAACTTGGCAGTTCCGCCGAATCGCGCAAACCAGCCGAGAAAGATCCTGTCCGGGTGCTCCTTAATCG
>JAAZGM010000223.1 GCA_012511245.1 Methanomicrobiales archaeon
AAGATCGTCGCACCCGGGATGCGGATCGGCTGGATATATGCGCCGGCGCCGGTTCTCCGGGAGTTCAACGTCGCGAAGCAGGCGGCCGACCTTCACTCGAACTTCCTCTGCCAGGTGATCCTGCACCGCTATCTATCGACCCACGATCTCGATGCCCACGTCGCCCGCGTCGCGGCGGTCTACGGCGCAAATTGCCGGCTGATGTGCGAACTCCTCGACGACCTGATGCCGCAGGTGACCCACACCAACCCCGAGGGCGGGATGTTCATGACGGCGACGCTGCCGGATGGAATCTCGTCGATGGAGGTCTTTTCAGAGGGTGTCAGGGAAGGCGTCGCGGTCCTCCCCGGGGTTCCGTTCTACGTCGGCGGGGGCGGGGAGGATACGATCCGGCTGAACTTCTCGGCGGCGGGCGAGGAGGAGATCGTCGAGGGGATCCACCGGCTGGCGAGGGTGGTGCGGCGGCTGGCCTGATCTCCCCGCTGTTTCGTAATGTTTAACGGCGGGGAGAGTCCTGTACTCTTCAATGACCTCATGCTCTCTTCTTCCGGGCCATTTCCGGTTCTGCATCGCTCTCCTCATCTTCCTGCTCGTCGTCCCCTGTTGCCTCGCCGCCGATACCGCGAACATTTCCGACTCCGTTGACCGGGCCACGTCCGCCGTCGCGGAGAGGGATTGGGACGGCGTCCTCGTCGCGACCGGCGAGGGGCTGGCCGTCGAGCCCGGCAACGTCTCTCTCCTCTGCATGGAAGGCTACGCCCTGCGCAAACTCGGGCGCTACCCGGAGGCGGCGGCCGTGGTGAGCGAGGCGATCGCCCTCGACCCGAAACCCGTCCGCTACGCGAACCGCGGCTATGCCTATGTCGCGATGGGGAACTCCTCTGCTGCGCTTGCCGACGCGGAGGCCGCGCTCCTCCTCGACCCTGCCGACGCCACGTCCTGGGGCGTGAAGGCGATGGCGCTCGCCGGGATGGACGACCTTGCCGGCGCAGAGTCGGCCGTCGACCGGGCACTCGCCCTCGCTCCGGAGAGCGCCCACCTCTGGCACGTCCGGGGGGAGGTCCTCCTTGCCGCCGGCAACGCCACGGGTGCGGCCGCGGCGCTGAACCGCTCGCTCACGCTCGACCCTGACTACAGCCTTCCCTGGCCGGATATGCCGGACGCCCGCGAGGACCTGGCGGCGGCGATGCAGGCAGCCACTTTTCCGGCGGCGGCGCCGTTCGGGGGTTTGGTCGCAGTCGCCGGCCTGCTTGCGATCGGTGCGTGGTCTCTCCGGCGGCGTTGACCCCGGAGGCCTGCACCATCCCCTACTCGGGCCAGCCGGGGGCCGGAGCCCGCTCCACCTGGACGAGCATCAGCACCGCGGGCTCATTGCCCACGGTCCCCGAGCGGTGGCCCCTCTGCCCCCGCTCGTCGGGCCGGGTGTTCTGGTCGTTGCCAAACGAGAGCTCGCCCGGCCCCATCTCCACGCGGGTGCCGTCCATGGTCTCCACGAACCAGCGGCCCGAGAGTGGCACGATCCACTGCGGCTCAGGGTTCTCGTGCCACTCGCCGACCCAGCCTGCGGGGAGGACCAGGGCGACCACTGGGGCAGCCGGGTCGGCGAGCCTGCCGATCCACGACGGCGCCGCACCGGTCGATATGCTCGCGAATGCGAAGTTGCTCATCCGGCAGCGGTCCTGCCGGCTCACGCCGTCCTCATCGGTCCAGACGTGCCAGTAGGGGACTTCGGGCGTGTC
>JAAZGM010000224.1 GCA_012511245.1 Methanomicrobiales archaeon
ACATCTTCCGAGAGAGCCCGCGCTCTTGTCGTCGAGCTCCTGAAACTCGAGAAGATGAAGGAGGATATCGCCTACCGCATCGCAAACCTGATGCCGCGAACGCGGGACGAACTGCGGGCAATCTACGCTAAAGAACGGTTCAATCTTACGGCGGAAGAGCTGGACGAGATCCTCGATCTGGTAATGACCCACTTCTGATCGAAGGGGTGGTGCCGATGAAGACCGAGAGGAAAGAGGAGAACGCGATAGTCATTGATATCCTTCCCATGGGATACGTGAGCGAGCCGCGTCAGGCCTATAAACGCGAACCTATCGTCCAGGCGGTCGGCCTGGACCAGTTCAAGTTGTTCGAACTCATCACAAAGCAGGGTGCGGATGTCCAGATACACGACCGTGTCTACATCGGTGACGCGGAGCGGGAGAAGATCGAACGCGTCAAGCGGCGGATCAGCTATGAGGATCTGACGGCGACGGCAAAACTCGAGCTCCCGTTCGTGGTCGAACAGATCGTCCGCGAGAACGAGTCGCGGTTCGTCGACTTCTTCAACAAGTCCGTCCCCATCACGCCGAAGTTCCACATGCTGCACCTGCTTCCCGGCATCGGGAAGAAACTGATGTGGGAGGTTCTCGAACAGCGCGAGAAAAAACCGTTCGAGAGCTTTGCCGATATCTCCGGGCGGATCAAGTCGCTCCCGCACCCGGACAGGATGATCATCAGCCGGATCCTCCGCGAGATCGAGGACTCGAACGAGAAGTATCACGTATTTACATCGAGATGAGTGCTCCGCGGGATCAGCACTTTCTCGTCGACCGGGGTGCCGTCGAGAAGATTGCCAATTTTGTCGATGTTTCCGGCAGGAGGGTGCTTGAGATCGGGCCCGGCGAAGGGGTCCTCACCCATGCCCTTCTTGACCGGGGTGCAACCGTCATAGCGGTAGAGATCGATCCGGCTCTCGTGGAGGAGCTCGAGATCGCCTTCGCCGACGAGATCGAGGAGGGGCGTCTTCAGATAGTCCAGGGGGATGCGGTGAAGGTGGATATCCCGCCATTCGATATCGTCGTTGCAAACCTCCCCTACTCTGCTTCTTCAAAGATCACGTTCCGATTGCTCAATATCGGCTTTGAAGCCGCCATCCTGATGTATCAGAAGGAGTTCGCCCAGCGGATGATCGCGCCGCCGGGGACACCGAACGTCGGGCGGCTCTCGGTGATGGTGCAGACGCATGCGTCGGTAAAACCGCTCCTCGACCTCGGGCCGGGTTCGTTCCGCCCGAAACCCAGGGTCCGCTCATGGGTTGTCCGGATCACACCGCATGAACCCACGTATCCGCTTGTGGATCGCCGGGTGTATGCAGATATGGTCAGGGTGCTCTTCTCGCACCGGCGTAAGACCGTCCGGAAAGGGCTCCGGAGCGGAAAAGGCACATTTGCCGATGAACAGATCGAGCATGTGATCGCCGAGCTCCCCGCCGAACTCCTGCAGTGCCGGCCTGAAGACCTGACACTTGAAGAGTTCGCGCTGATCGCAAACACGCTTGCCGGGAGGTAGGGATGTTTCCCGACCAGGTCTACCCTCCCGCCGAGGACTCGTTCCTCCTCCTCCGGGCGGCGCTCCGGGAGGTCCGGGAGACCGACCGGGTGCTCGAGGTCGGGACCGGGAGCGGTTACGTCGCCGCCGGACTCTCGGGCCGTGCGGCCGCCGTGGTCGCAACCGACATCAATCCCCATGCCGTCCGGTGCGCCCGCGCCCGGGGTCTCGCAGCGGTCAGGACCGATCTCTTCTCGGGACTCTCGGGCCCGTTCGATCTCATCCTCTTCAACCCGCCCTACCTCCCGACGGCTCCCGATGAGCGGATCGACGACTGGCTCGAGTACGCTCTCGACGGCGGGGTGACGGGAAGGGTCGTCATCGAACGGTTCATCGCCGATGCCGGGAGGGTGCTCTCTCCCTTCGGGCGGATCGTGCTCCTCGTCTCGTCGCTCTCGGGGCTCGACGAAGTCCGGGAACTCTTCGCCCGGGCGGGGTTC
>JAAZGM010000225.1 GCA_012511245.1 Methanomicrobiales archaeon
GATATTGACCGTGTGGTCAGCAATATGAAGGCATGGGGCCCGGATTTCTGTATCGTCGTTTCCCCGAACGGCGTTCTTCCCGGACCGGTAAAGGCCCGTGAAGACCTTGCAGCGGCCGGAATCCCCTGTGTCGTCATCACCGACGACGTCACCTCCAAGAAGGAGCAGTTCGAGGCGCTCAAGGCGAGCAACTTCGGCTACATCATCATGAAGGCCGACGCCATGATCGGCGCCCGCCGTGAGTTCCTCGACCCCATCGAGATGGCGGACTACAACGGGAACCTCGTCAAGGTGCTCTCCGTCACCGGTGCGTTCCGCAAGATGCAGCAGGAACTCGACAAGGTGATCGACCAGGTGAAGGCAGGCAATAAGGGCGCAGATATCGCGCTGCCGAAGGTCGTCATGACCTCCGAAAAGGACGTCGACGGCGAGCTCAGTAACCCCTACGCGCTCGCGAAGGCCCGTGCGGCCTACGAGATCGCGCAGTCGGTCGCGGGCGTCAACGTCAAGGGCAGCTTCATGACGAAGGAGTGGGAGAAGTACATCCCGATCGTCTCGAGCGCCCACGAGATGATGCGCCAGGCGATGCACCTCTGCGAGGAAGCACGCGAGCTTGAGAAGGGCATGGATGCAGTCATCCGCAAGCCCCACAAGAAGACCGGCGAGATCGTCTCGAAGACGAAACTCATCAGCAAGCCCGAGTAAACCCGGCACCACTTCTTTTTTTTGAACCTGGATACCAGTTTGAGGATGTACCATCCGTTAGTGGTGGCGATATCCTGAAAGACGTCTCTATCGATGCTCCACACTTCGCGTACAGCCGCCCTCCCGGCTCATATACCGGCGATCGTGCCGGGTCACAGGGATTTCTATCTCCACACATCCGCCACCCTCTAAATGGCCATGAGATCGCTGTTTACGATCCAACAGGCAGAAAGCCCACGACTTTAGTCGTGGGAGTGGTCACAGAAGAAAGACCATCATCCGTTCTTCGGTCATCTCCTCGATCGCATACTTTGGCCCCTCGCGCCCGATGCCCGAGCCCCTGACCCCGCCGTAGGGGGCATGATCCATACGGAACGTCGAGATGTCGTTGACCACCAGCCCGCCGACCCGGAGTTCCGCAAACGCCTGCGCGATCCTCCGGGAGTCGTGGGTGAAGATGCCCGCCTGCAGCCCGTACTCGGAGTCGTTTGCGAGCGCTATCGCCTCTTCAAAGGTATCGTAAGGGGCGACCGTCACCACCGGGGCAAAGACCTCGGTCCGGTTCACCGCCATATCAGGCGTGGTGCCGGTGAGAACAGTGGGTGTGACGAGCGAACCCTCCTGTGTTCCGCCGGTGAGCGCTTTCGCACCCGCCGCGACAGCACCCTGCACCTTTGCAACCGCCGCCTGTGCGGCAGACTCCGAGATCATCGGCCCTACATCAGTGCCGGGTTCACGCGGATCGCCGACGGTGAGGGCGTTGACCCGCTCGACAAGCAGAGCAAGCGCCCCCTCGTAGATCGGTCGGTGGAGGTAGACCCGCTGCACCGATATGCAGGCCTGACCGGCGTTCGAGAACCCGCCGGCGACGATCCGCGAAACCGCGAAGGGTATATCGGCATCGGAATGGACGATCACGGCAGCGTTGCCGCCAAGCTCCAGCCCGAGACGTTTTTTCCCGGCGATCGCCCGGAGGTGCCACCCGACTGCCGAACTCCCGGTGAAACTCAGATATGCGATCCTGTCGTCCTGCACCATCTTCTCCGCGATATCCGTCCGGCAGGGGACGACGCTGATCGCCTCCGGGGGGAGCCCCGCCTCAAGCACCATCTCACCGAGCATCAACGCAGATATCGGGGTGGTCGACGCCGGTTTGAGGATGATGGAGTTCCCGGCGGCGACGGCCGGGCCGAGCTTGTGGCAGGCGAGATTGAGCGGGAAGTTGAACGGCGTGATCGCAAGCACCGGTCCGAGCGGGAACCGGCGAAGACAGCCGATCCGCCCTTCCCCTGCCGGGTTCCAGTCGAGAGGAAGGATTGTGCCGTCGATCCGGCGTGCTTCCTCGGCGGAAACCTCGATCGTCTCCTGGGCACGAGTGACTTCACCCCCGGCGTGGACACGGGTCTTTCCTGCTTCGAGCATGATCACCCGGGTAAGGTCGTGTGCGCGCTCCCGGATGAGCCCGGCAAGGTTGTAGAGGATCTCTGAGCGGCGGTGGGCGGGAAGGCGCCGGGTGAGGGAGAAACCGTGTCCGGCAGAACGGAGGGCATCCTCGACGTCATCACTCCCGGCAAGACAGACCCGGCCGATCGTCTCCCCGGTGTAGGGGAACCGGACGTCCAGGATATCGGTACTCGTCCGCCACGTTCCACCGATCAGGAATCCGCGCGCATCCATCATGGGGGAGGGTTGCTCCAATCAGGAGTTAACCCTTCTCCCGGAAGAGCGCGCCGAGGTCTTCAGGGAACGTCAGGATGATCGGTTCCAGGTGCAGGCGCTCCATGAACGCTGAGTCGCACATGGAGAGGGGATTTGGGTTGAGCCGTGCGATGATGGAGCAGAAGGCGCGGTGGCCCCGCCCCGCGCGGGGGGCATCGAAGAAGATCGAGACGTTGAAGGCGTGTGTGCCAAGGCTCCGATAAAAGTCGATGATCCGGATGATCCCATCGGCCAGGGGGTGGGTATATGGTTCGAGTTCATCAAGCGCCGATATCGGGAGGATGCCCCGCACCTCCCTCTCGCCAAGGGGGACCGGGGCCGCCGACCAGAATATATCATCTTCAAAGAGGAATCGCCCGGTTCCACGCTCATGCTCCATGAGATCGTCCCAGTAGAGGCGGTCGTGATCGGCGAGATAGCGGCGGCCGCTGGAGATGTAGAGATCCGCAAGATGGGTGGGCTCTACATCGGAGATGCCCTGCAGGTGCGGGTGAACGATGCTTGCACCGGCTGACGGCAGGTAATTCCAGTTGATGCTCGCATACCCGGGATGGCGGGCAAGGGTCTCTGCTGTACCGGCTATGGCGTCCGCAAGGCATCCTGCATCGAACCGGTCGGGCCCGTGATCGGGTGTGATCACCGTGACCACGTGGCGCCCGGCGAAGGGGTAGAGGTTCGGGAACGTCACGCTCTTCCCGCACCGGAACCGGCTGCCGTCATCGAACGTCGGGGTGGAGGCGTCGATGGCATCGGGGCAGAAGGGGCAGCCGTCGCGGGGTTGGGGCATGGTGGGAACGCCGTCAATCTGCCGTTCAGCCCTGATGGGGCTGATCCGGCACCGGATTCC
>JAAZGM010000032.1 GCA_012511245.1 Methanomicrobiales archaeon
CTGCCGTCGCGGGCGGGGGCGCCCCCGTGTCCGCCGGAGGATCGGGGACGAGGGCACGTTCCGGTGTTTCGCCCCCCTCTGTGGGGATCTCGACGAGTTCGTCCTCCTCCTCCCCGAGGAGGTGGAGGCCCTGCGGCTCGTCGATCTTGTGGGGCTCGAACAGGAGGAGGCCGCCCACGTCCTCGGCGTCTCCCGAAAGACCCTCTGGCGCGACCTCCATGTGGCGCGGTCGAAGGTCACCGATGCCCTTGTGCACGGAAAGACGATCCGGATCGCCGGGTGCGATCGCGAACGGATGGAGGGGTGCCCGGGGGATGAGGGTGCCGGTCAGTCGCCCGGTGACGGGGCCTGATGGACGACGCCCGAACCTCTTTTTCGGCAGGGGGCAACCCCGGAGCCGCCATCTCGCCGGGATGATGGCCACCTACGGCTAATTCATCCCCATACCGCGCAATCGGTTCTCGTTCTCATCAAACGACTGGTGGATGATGGTGTACTGCACCCGCCCGGCCTTTATGCACTCTCTCACGGCGCGTTCGCGCTTGCTCAAAGCAGCGGCTTTCCCCGTCTTTATCTCGATGAAGACGACGTTCTCTACCTCGTCGGCATCGGACAGCCCGTCAAAGACGATGAGATCGACCGGGGTTCCGAGGAACCGCGCATCCTTCGGGTTGTAGGGGAAGTCCGGGAAGTACGGGATGAGGCACTCCGTGACCTTCCCCCGGGTCACCGACTGGCTGCGCTTCACCGCATCGGAGCGGATATTCCCTTCTTCATCCAGCTTCCACTGCTCAAACAGGACCCTTGCCCTCTCGTCCGAGAGTCGCTTGAGCTCTTCCTCTTTCCAGGCCGCGATATCCTCCCGCTCCCCCCGGCGCCAGGACTCGAACTGTTCACGCGCTTTTTGCTCGATCCTGCCCTGGATTTTTGAATATTTGTAGAACAGCACCAGGAGTGCGAGAAATAGCAGAAGGATGACGACCCACTCGATCATAGTCCCGGAAGACTCTCACGCCCCGGTAGATAGGCTTTTTCTAACGGGTTTTCGTTCAACATTTCGGACAACCACTCATTTGCGGAACCGGCTCGCGCTGTCCCGGTCGAGCATTTAGTCGAGAGAATTCAATGGCTTCAATATGGATAATCACGCTTCACACCAGACCACCTCGCCCTCCACATCCCGCCGGATAAGTGGGTCCAGCCCCCCGACAGTGATGAGGTCGACTTTCCGCCCGTAGAGTTCCTCCAGGTAGTCGGCGAGTGCCATGAAGTTCCGGAACGTGAGGCGGTCCGGTGCGAGTTCGACCAGAATGTCCACATCGCTATCGGATCGCTCCTCGCCGCGAGCGCTGGATCCGAAGATCCCGATCTTTACCACGCCAAACCGCTCCCGGAGTAGCGGCAATACCTCTTCAAGCCTGACGATGGATGGCGTCTTATTCACCGGGTCCGGGAGGGTGGTCATGATGTAGTCTCTCACCTTTTGGTGTCTGCTCGCACTCTGTCTTCTTGATTTTTCGTTCCCTCTCCATCGACAAATACCTTCTGCCGCAGGTAGTGTGCATCCGGGCGGAGACATGCCCGGTCTTGCCGCTTTGAATATGGAGGAGGCGTTGGTTCTTTCGTTATCCGATAAGCGTACGGACAGTTACGTAACCGCCATGACGTAGGTGCGCGGAACAAACCTGAGGAGATAGAAACTCTCTCATCGATGCTCCGGGGCGGCATCACCCCACGTCAAGAGGTTGAAGAGGTATCGGCCCTCTATGGCATCCTGGAAGAGTGCGTAGAAGAAGTAGTCACCGCGGCCCCGGCGTGAAAATGATCCCCAAAACTATATCTCCCGGGATACCGACATCATCATGTATGCCGACGAAGCCGGTAGTCGAGCGGAAGAAGGCAGCAACCCCGAAGACTAAAAAAACCCTTACTCAGGCTGAAATCCAGGCCAGTATCGACAGACTGGATGCAGACATGGAGAGAGCGGGAAAGGGTCGGAAATATACTCTGGCCGAGATAAAAAAGGAATTTGGGCTATAAATCGATGTGCGGGTACATCCGGTGTGCCTCCTCGAAACCCATGATCAGGTGAATCTGAGCAAACCTGTTCCCTTTTGCCCCCATCACCTTGTAAAACACGGTGTATTTCCTCTGAACATGTAGCCGGTGAGTGTTGACCCTCCCTTTCAATTTCTTCTTATTGCATTGTTTGATCGGGGCGAAGAGGTATTCGCCCAGGCAAAACTCTATTTTCTGGGTGATTTTTTTGACATATTCGCTGTCAACACGCTCAATTGCCTTAAG
>JAAZGM010000226.1 GCA_012511245.1 Methanomicrobiales archaeon
ACGTGACCGCCCAGCTCCGCGACGAGTTCGGCCAGTGTGCAAACATAAAGAGCAAACAGACCCGGACAAACGTCCAGAGTGCTATATCCTCCATCCTCTCCCGCCTGAAATACTACAAACGCCCGCCGGAGCACGGCATGGCGGTCTTCTGCGGCACAATCAATATCGGCGGCGACCGCACCGATCTCGAGTGCGAGATCATCGAGCCGCCCGAGCCGCTTAATATCTACCTATACCGGTGCAGCTCCACGTTCGAACTCGAACCGCTGGAGCAGATGCTCGGAGAGAAGGAGGTCTACGGCCTCATCGTCCTCGACCGGAGAGAGGCCTACGTAGGGTTCCTCCGCGGCAGCCGGATTGAGCCAGTCCGCGGCGTCACATCGACGGTCCCCGGCAAGCAGCGAAAGGGCGGTCAGTCGAGCGTCCGGTTCCAGAGGCTGCGGTTGATCGCCATCAACGAGTTCTACAAGAAGATCGGCGATCTCGCAAGCGAGGTCTTCCTTGCCGAGAAAGACTTCTTCGAGCGGTTCAAGGGGGTGCTGATCGGCGGCCCGACCCCGACAAAGGAGGAGTTCGAGGCAGGCGAGTTCCTCCACCACGAACTGCAGAAACGGATCGTCGGGCTCTTCGATGTATCCTACACGAACGAGTCCGGGCTTGCCGAACTCGTCGAGAACGCATCCGACGCCTTAAAAGGCCTCGATATCATCAAGGAGAAGGCCGTGATGAACCGGTTCCTTCAGGAACTGGTCAAAGACGATGGAGCGGCCGCCTACGGTGAAGACAGTGTCAGGAAGAACCTGGAACTCGGCGCTGTCGATACCCTCCTCCTCTCCGACAGGCTCCGGAGAGCCCGGCTGAAACTCGTCTGCCAGAACGGCGACTACACCGAGGAGCGGACGGTCAGCCTCGAGCCGGGCAAGCACATCAAAGACATTGACTTCGGCGTCTGCCCGAAGGATGGCGGGACGCTCTACGTGGCCGAGGAGAGCGATATCATCGATGAACTGACAGCGCTCGCTGACCAGAGCAGCACGGCGGTCAGGATCATATCCGACGATTTCGAGGAGGGTTCGATGCTTTACAGTGCGTTCGGCGGGATCGCTGCAATTCTGCGTTACAGGACAGGATACTGATGTTTCAGGAGAAGTACCACCAGATAGAGCGCATGCTCCGGGCATGCACCGGCGAGGACGATGTCCTCCTCACAGCAGGAGGGGATCATGCCGATCTCGCCTCGACGGTAGCGTTCAAACTTGCGAAGAAGGAGAGGCAGGCACCCCAGAAGATCGCGGCCGCTATCGCGGAGAAGCTCGGGAGAAACCCCGAACTCGGCGATATCAGGGTCGAGGCGGCGGGACCCTACGTCAACTTCCGGTTCGGCCCCTCGCTCCTCGCCGAAGCGGTCAGGGAGGCACTTCGACCCGGTTACGGCGCCCTCTCCCGGCGAACGGGGCGGGTCATCCTCGAACACACGAGCGCAAATCCGAACGGGCCGCTCCACGTCGGCCACATCCGAAACACCGTCATAGGCGATACCCTTGCCCGGGCGTTCCGGAAGGCCGGCCACCCGCTCGAAGTGCAGTATTACTTAAACGATATGGGCCGCCAGATCGCCATCGTCTCCTGGGGATTTGACCACCTCGGTATCGCCAGGGAGGAGGGTGAAAAGGCCGACCACTACGTCGCCAGGGTCTACGTCGCGGCAAACCGGGAGATCGAGAAGAACCCCGGGACCGCCGAAGAGATCGACCGTCTCATGCAGATGGTGGAACGCGGTGATGCCGAGACCGTCGCAAAGTTTCGGAGAGCCGTCTCCCTCTGCGCCGAGGGGATCAAGGAGACCCTTGCCGCTCTGAACGCCCAGCACGACCGGTTCGTCTGGGAGAGCGATTTCATCCGGATCGGCGACGTCGACCGGATCGTCGAGCAGGTCAGGCGTCTGCCGCAGGCGCACGAGGACGAGACGCTCTGGGTCGACCTCTCGGAGTGCGGCTTCGAGAAGAAGTATATCCTCCGGCGGAGCGACGGCACCTCGGTCTACAGCACCCGCGATCTCGCCTACCACACCTGGAAGGCGCGCAACTACGACCGGATGATCGACATCCTCGGCGCGGACCACAAGCTGCTCGGCGCCCAGCTCCAGGCCGCCCTCAAACTCCTCGGCGAGCAGCCGCCCGAGATCGTCTTCTTCGAGTTCGTCTCCCTCCCCGAGGGCTCGATGAGCACCCGGGCAGGGAAGTTCGTCTCGGCAGATGCGCTGATCGAGGAGGTTAC
>JAAZGM010000033.1 GCA_012511245.1 Methanomicrobiales archaeon
CCGAAGGTGCTCCTCCTCGACGAACCGACGGTCTACGTGGATGCCCCGACGACGACGCAGTTCTACGGCATCCTCAACCAACTCCGCGAACGGATGGCGATCGTCCTCGTGACCCACGACATCGGGGTGCTCCCGGAACACGTGACCCGGGTCGCCTGCCTGAACCGGCGCCTCTACACGCACGATACGAACGAGATAACGACGGATATGCTCGAGGCCGCATACCACTGCCCGGTCGATCTCATCGCCCACGGCGTTCCACACCGTGTCCTCTCCGAACACGCGGAGGAGGATTGAGCATGCTTGAGGTGCTCGGGTTCGAGTTCTTCAGGAACGCCCTCATCGCCGGGGTGCTCGCGAGCGTCGCCTGCGGCATCATCGGCACCTACGTCGTCGTGCGGCGGATGGTCGCAGTCAGCGGCGGTATATCTCACGCTGCTTTTGGGGGGATCGGGCTTGGCTACTTCCTCGGTATAGACCCCCTCCTCGGCGCGACCGGGTTCACGGTGGCAACGGCGCTCGGGATGGGTGCACTCCAGCTCCGCGCCCGGCAGCAGATGGATACCATCATCGGCGCGGTCTGGGCTGCGGGGATGGCCGTCGGGATCCTCTTTGTCTACTTAACGCCGGGGTTCGCCCCCGATCTCTTCTCCTACCTCTTTGGGAACATCCTCCTCGTGCCGCGGGGAGATATCCTGCTGATGGGGGTGCTCGTCGCCATCATCGTCGCCGTCGTAGCCCTCCTCTACCGGGATCTCCAGGCGGTCACGTTCGATCCGGACTACGCGAAGGTCATGGGCCTCCCGGTCGAACGGCTCTCGCTCCTCCTCCTCGTGCTCATTGCGCTCACGGTGGTGATGCTGATCCGGGTGGTGGGGATCATCCTCGTGATCGCGCTCCTGACACTCCCGGCGGCGATCAGCCGCCTCTACACCACCCGCATCTGGAGCATGATGCTCCTTGCCGTCGCCCTCGGCATCGGTTTCACCCTGACGGGGATAGGGCTCTCATACCTTCTCAACGTCCCTTCGGGCGCGACGATCATCCTCGTGAGCACACTTGCGTATGCAGGCGCTCTCGGGGTCGAACGCCTCCGGCAGGGAGATTAACGAGACAAACCGGTGCGCTTATACTCATACACACAAGAGGTGACAGAACACATGGATCCAATCATCGAAGAGGGATACGCCCGCCTCCTCGAAACCCTTGAGGACCTGCAGGCGAAGAAGGAAGAGTCGGCCTCGGAACTCCGGGGTGGCATGGGGGCCCTCCTTACGCGGATGGCCGCCGATACGGCGCCGGTCGTGAAGCGGATCGGGCTTGAGATGCTCCGGCGCGCAAAGAGGGAGGCGTCAGGGGATCTCTACGACCAGGAGTTTTACGAAAAAAAGATGATCGTTCTCGGGAAAGGCGATCCGCTCCCATACCGACCCGACAACCCGAGCATGCCCGTCGATGCACAGATCTGCGTCCTCGACGAAGACGGGGCATTCCACGAACTGATGTACACGAACACCGAGATCCGGACGGATTCATACCTTGCGGCACTCACACCGGATGAGGCGTTCGATATCTACGGCTACGAACTTGCTTTCATGCTCTACCGGGCGCTCTATGAGTATGCGGAGAAGGAAGAGGAACTGACGGCAGCGCTCGCGCGGGCGCTCGAGTATATCGGTTCCTGAGTGTTTTTCCGGTCTGTGCAAGAAAGAGACGCCGGGAGGAGAAGGCCCCCTCCCCTCACCGGTCACCGAAGATGGGGAACATCGGTTTGGTGATGTCGCGGCATGCCCCGAGCGCCGTGATGGGATACGAGCGCTGGAAGCGTTTTCCCTCTCTGTTTTCGTAAGTGACGACCGCTTTTGCCTCTGAGATCATCGATTCCAGGCAAAACTTGGACTCCTCATCCGGGTCGAGCGAGTCGATATCGAACTCGACGTCGAGCGGGACGATATCGACGTGGATCTTTTGCGCTCGTGCGGTTCCCGTATTGATGACGATGATCTCCCGTGCATTCTCCGAGAGTTCCGCAGCGATGAACGGGAAATCGTTGGTCTCCCTCATGATGTGGAGGCTCATCATGGCAACGATAACAAAGACCAGTGCGATGAGGGCGAAGAACGGCTCGACGAGGAAAAGCCCAAGCACAGCGAGACCGCCCACCACCAGAATGATCTTCTGGTTCTTATCCATGGTTACGGGTTGGTCTGCCGAGAATTATAAGGGTAGGTTTTTGTGCGGAGCGCCGTTGCATCCACCATACGGCATGGCAACACGACCATATACCGTCATGGCGAAGTACTACAGAGTGACAGTATGCTTGAGTTGAAGTTCGTTCGTGCGCACCCCGAGATCGTCCGGGCAGACCTTACGAAGAGAGGAGATACCGGGAAACTGGTCTGGGTCGACGAGGTGCTGGAGATGGACCGGAGAGCACGGGAGCTCACCGTTGCGATCGGGGATCTGCGCAACCGGAGAAACGTTATATCCCGCGAGATCAGCCAGGCGAGGAAGGCCGGGAACGATACCGCGGATCTCTTAGTCGAGGCTGCAGGTCTTCCGGAGCGGATCAAGGAGGCGGAGGCGGAGCGCGAGACGCTCACCGAAGCGGTGACATACCGCCTGATGCGGCTCCCGAACATCCTCCACGAGAGTGTGCCCATCGGCAAGGACGATACCGAGAACGTCGAGATCAAGCGCTGGGGCGAGCCGCTCATCCCCGGGTTCGACCTGGAGAACCACGGCGCACTCGCCGTCGAACACGGCTGGGCGGACTTCGAGCGCGCGACAAAGATCGCCGGGGCCGGGTTCTATTTCCTGAAGGGGCGGCTTGCTCTCCTCGATATGGCACTCCAGCGGTTTGCGATGGATATCCTTGTCGAGCGCGGCTACACCCCGATCATCCCGCCCTACATGATGAACCGGGCCGCATACGAGGGCGTGACCGATCTCGCCGACTTCGAGAACGTCATGTACAAGATCGAGGACGAGGACGAGTACCTGATCGCGACGAGCGAGCACCCGATGGCCGCGATGTACAGCGACGAGATCTTCGAGGAAAAAGATCTCCCGCTCCGGCTGGCGGGGCTGAGCCCGTGCTTCCGGCGCGAGATAGGTGCGCACGGGCTCGATACGAAAGGGCTCTTTCGCGTCCACCAGTTCCATAAGGTGGAGCAGTTCATCTACGCGACGCCTGAGCAGTCCTGGCCTCTCCACGAAGAACTGCTCGCGAACGCCGAAGAGGTCTTCCAGCGCCTCGGCCTCCCCTACCGGGTGGTCTCGATCTGCACGGGGGATATCGGGACGGTCGCCGCGAAGAAGTACGACCTCGAGGTCTGGATGCCGCGTGAGGAGCGGTACCGCGAAGCGGTCTCCTGCTCGAACTGCACGGCCTACCAGGCCGTCCGGCTGAACATCAAGGTACGCGATCCGACCGAGTTCACCGAGAAACGCTACCTGCATACCCTGAACAGCACCGCGATCGCAACATCGCGCGCGATCCGGGCGATCCTCGAGAACTACCAGAACGAGGACGGGTCGGTCACGGTTCCGGAGGCGCTCAGGCCGTATCTCTACGGCGAAGAGACGCTGTAGAGAGAGCGGGAGTACAGGCGAGCACTATTTTCAGGCAGGGGTATCTCACCCCGCCTTCCTTACCTTATATTACGGGATCGTCCGGACGATCCGCTCCCTCGTCACCCTCCCGGCGATGAAGCGGGCGAGGACGAGGAGCAGAAGGCCGGCAACCACAAGGACGCCCTCTGTCGCCGCCGAGAGGCTGGAACCACCCGGTGTGACACCCTGGAGCGCGACGATGAGGAAGATGAATCCGAATATGAAGATAAACCCAAGGATCTGGTTCTCCCGCATGCCGAGGGCGAGCTGGGC
>JAAZGM010000227.1 GCA_012511245.1 Methanomicrobiales archaeon
GAGGCCCGGCGGATCGAGGCCGAGATTACTGCAATCAACGGAAAGATTGCAGGGATCCGGGAGAAGCACACCGACTTCCTGGTGGCATGCGATGAACTACTCACGGCTGACGTAGAGCGGGCGGAAGCCCCATTGCGGTTTGCTACCACGGAAGAGACCTTCATCACTGAAGGATGGGTGCCTGAAGCCCGGGCGGACCAGATCCAGAAAGCGCTCGAGAATGCGACCGGCGGCAAGATCTACATCGAAGAACTGGAGATCGACGACGATACTGCAGTCCCGGTGGAGTACGATAATCCGTCGTTCGCCACGCCGACGCAGATGCTCATGGATATCTACGCCCGGCCACGATACTCTGAGATCGACCCGACGTTGATGGTAGCCATTGTGTTTCCCATCTTCTTCGGTTTCATCCTCGGTGACGTGGGGTATGGAACAATCCTGCTTGCGCTGAGCCTTGGCCTGCGAAAGATCTTTACGGGCGATGAGGGGAGAATGCTCCTCAAAGTGCTCAGTTATGCGAGTATATCGAGCATCATCTTCGGGCTTCTCTACAGCGAGATCTTTGGAGCTTCGCTCCCGTGGCCGTCACTGCTCTACTCCCGGCACCTCAACATTGGAGGAGCCGCGGCGGCAGGTCACGGCCCGCAGGTAGCCGAACTCATGATCGTTGCGATCTGGATCGGTATTCTGCACATCACGCTTGGGCGTGTCATCGGCATGATCAACGCCCGGAGGATCTATCACGGAAAGCATGCGACAAAAGCGGTTATCTCCAATGCTGGATGGATCAGCGTCATGTGGGGTATCATCATCATCATATGGTCGTTCTACGCCATCCCGTTGATGCCCGACCTGACAGGGTTCCCCGGTGCCAGTACGATCGGTGCCATCCTTCTGGTGGCAGGCATAATCGGCATTGCGCAGGAAAATCCGCTCGAAATCGTCGAACTTCCGACGATCATCAGTCACGTATTGTCCTACGCCCGTCTTGTGGCGGTGGGCTTATCCTCGGTTGCTATAGCGATGGTGGTCAATTACATCGCGATCGGCATGATGATACAGCCCCAGCTTGAAGCGATCACCCCTGTTGGTGTGATCCTCATCATCGTCGGCATTCTCGTCCTCCTGATGGGGCACATGCTGAACACAGCACTTGGCCTTCTCGGTGGCGGTCTGCACTCGATTCGTCTTCACTACGTTGAGTTCTTCACCAAGTTCTACAAAGGTGGAGGAAAGAAGTACAACCCATTTGGTATGAAATCTAAGTTTACGGAGGAATAAAGAATGGTGGATATTGGCACAACTCTTGAAATGGTACAGGCATCGCAGGCAGGAATGAGCGCAGTCGGCGCAGGTCTCGCAGTAGGTCTCACCGGAATCGGTTCCGGCATCGCTGAGATGGGTATCGGTGCGGCAGCCGTCGGTGCAACCGCGGAAAACAGAGATATGTTTGGTCTCGCACTGCTCTTCACTGTGATTCCGGAAACCATTGTTATCTTCGGTCTTGTGGTTGCACTGCTGCTTCTGTTCTGATGGAGTGAACCATGGGACTCGATGCAGTAGTGAACGAGATCCGGGAGAAAGGGCGAAGAGAGGTCGGGGTGATCCAGGCAGAGACCCGGACCGACGTCGAAGGGATCCTCCGGGACGCGCAGACTCGCGCTGCCGGGATCAAGGCATCGGTACAGGAGGAAGCCGATCGGGCAGCCACCCACATCGTCAACCAGGAAGCCTCGGCGGCGAACCTCGTCGTCAAGCGGCAGGTCCTGAACGCTCAGAAGCTACTCCTCGATCAGGTCTATTCGGCCTCGCTTGCCGCTATCGGTGATCTGCCCGCCGAGTTCCAGGAGAAGGCGCTCACAGCCCTGCTGAAGAAAGCGGTAAAGGAGATCAAGAAGGGCGTCGTCCATGCAAACAAGCGGGATATCCCGGTTGTCGAGGAGATCCTCTCACAGTTGAAGATGTTCTCCGGCTACACCGTGGGTGCACCCGTCGATATCCCCGGCGGCATCATCGTCGAGAGCAATGACGGCGAACTGCAGATCGATTACAGTTACAGCACGTTCCTGGACGAGATCTGGGAATCCGGCCTGAAGGATGCGTCAGACATTCTGTTTACATGAGGAGGCTTCATAAATGGCAGGGGTAAGTAGCGGATCAGCTCAGTACATTTACGCCTGCACCCGCATGCGGGTGCGTAAATCACTGCTGATACCGCGCGAGGATTATCTCCGCATGCTGAATATGAGCCTGCCTGAGATCACCCGGTTCATCGGCGAGACCGCTTACCGGTCGGAGATCGATGAACTCGGCACCTCCTTCACCGGAATCAACCTCGTCGAGGTAGCCCTGAGCTGGAACCTCGCGAAGGAGTACCAGAGCATCCTGGAACTGGTGCCGGGAGACCTGAAACACTTTACTGCGAGTTACCTGCGGCGTTGGGACATCCAGAACGTTGTCACCATCCTGCGCGGGAAGATGCAGAAGATGTCAGCAGGCAAGATCAAGGAGGTCCTGGTCCCGGCCGGCAGGCTTGACCGGGTCGCTCTCGATCGCCTTGTTGCAGAGGAGTCGCCGGAACGGGTCGCCGAGGCGCTCAAGGGTGAGCAGTTCTATCCGATCATCGAGAGGGAACTTCCCGGTGCGATAGAGGCCGGGTCGTTTGCTCACCTGGAGAACGAGCTCTACAGGGGCTACTACGCGCGGCTCATTGCAGACGCGAAAGAAGGCGTCAAGGGCGGGGATATCTTCCTCAAGTACATCCAGCTTGAGATCGATATCCGCAACATCCAGAACCTCTTCCGCCTGCGGGCCGGGCATATCCATGAAGATATCAGGGAACTGATGATCAGCGGCGGTTCGTTCACGGTGGACGAGTTGCAGCGGCTCTCGGGGATCGAGAACCAGGACGAGTTCATCGACTCCTTGAAGAGATCGGTGAAGATGCTCCCGCTCCTGAACGCGCTTGAGGATATCCGCGGAAAGACCGCCCTCCATGCCATCGAGGTTGCGCTGACCCGGGTCCAGCTCGAGCAGATGGAGCGGATGTCGAAGCGGTATGCGTTCTCGATCCTTCCGGTCATCGTCTACCTGGAAGAGAAGAAGTACGAGGTCGCGAACCTTCGCGCTCTCGCCCGGGGCAAGGAAGCCGGCCTTCCCGGTGAGCGATTACAGGGCTATCTGGTGATGTAAGCATGGAGATCGCAGTTATCGGTACCGGTGAATTCATCCTTGGTTTCAGGCTCGCGGGCGTCAGAAAGACCTACGCGGCCGAGACCGATGAACGGCTGGTCGAGCACATCAACCAGGTGCTGGGAGATAGGGATGTCGGCATCCTCGTGCTGAAAGGCAGCGATATGGAGCGGATCCCCCAGCGGCTTCGCACTACCCTCGAGAACTCCGTCAAACCGACGGTTATCGCGATCGGTGGAGACGAGGGCGGCCTGTCGATGAGAGAGAGAATCAAGAGATCGGTGGGTGTTGATCTGTGGAAGTAATGGAAAAAGCAAAAGAAGCCAGGACTCAGGGAGTCCTGAAACGAATTTCAGGGCCGGTCGTCACTGCTGTCGGTCTCGACGCACACATGTACGACGTGGTGAAGGTCGGCGATGAGGAGCTGATGGGGGAGGTCATCAAGATCCAGGGTGAGAACATCATCATCCAGGTCTACGAGGATACCGCCGGCATCAGGCCCGGTGAGCCGGTGACGAACACCGGCCTCTCGCTCGCAGTCGAGCTCGGGCCCGGTCTGCTGACCAGTATCTACGATGGGATCCAGCGGCCGCTCGAGGTGCTCATGGATAAGATGGGCAACTTCATCGAGCGCGGTGTCACGGCACCCGGCCTCTCGCATGAGAAGAAGTGGGAGTTTGTGCCCACGGTGAAGAAAGGCGACGAAGTTCAGGCTGGCGACATCATCGGCACGGTCCAGGAGACGAACATCGTCCATAAGGTCATGATCCCGCCCCGGTCAAAGGGCGGCACGATCAAGAAGATCTCGGCCGGCAGTTTCACGGTCGACGAGATCGTCTGCACCCTTGAGGACGGCACCGAGATCGCGATGCTCCAGCGCTGGCCGGTTCGTGTGCCTCGCCCGGTGAAGGAGAAACTGAACCCGGACATCCCGCTGATCACCGGTCAGCGGATTCTGGACGGTCTCTTCCCCATCGCAAAGGGCGGAACGGCGGCCATCCCCGGCCCGTTCGGGAGCGGCAAGACCGTTACCCAGCAGCAGCTTGCGAAGTGGTCGGACGCCGAGATCGTCGTCTACATCGGCTGCGGTGAGCGCGGCAACGAGATGACCGAGGTTCTGACGGAGTTCCCCGAACTCGAGGACCCGAAGACCGGCAAGCCGCTGATGGAGCGGACGGTGCTGATCGCGAACACCTCGAACATGCCGGTCGCGGCCCGTGAGGCGTCCGTGTATACCGGCATCACGATCGCCGAGTACTTCCGTGACATGGGCTACGACGTCTCGCTGATGGCCGACTCCACCTCCCGGTGGGCTGAGGCCATGCGTGAGATCTCGAGCCGGCTTGAGGAGATGCCCGGCGAAGAGGGGTATCCCGCGTATCTTGCGGCGCGTCTCTCGGAGTTCTACGAGCGTGCGGGCCGTGTCACCTCTCTGAACGGCGAAGGCGGTTCCGTCTCCGTCATCGGTGCGGTATCGCCGCCGGGCGGTGACTTCTCTGAACCCGTCACGCAGAACACGCTTCGTATCGTCAAGGTCTTCTGGGCGCTTGACGCGAAGCTCTCGCAGCGTCGGCACTTCCCGGCGATCAACTGGCTGAACTCCTACTCGCTCTACCTCGACGCACTCAACGAGTGGTACGACAAAGAGGTCTCGCCCGAGTGGAACCCACTCCGGGCCTGGGCGATGGCCGTCCTCCAGAAGGAGGCCGAACTCCAGGAGATCGTCCAGCTGGTCGGCTCCGATGCCCTGCCCGACGAAGAGCAGGTCACCATCGAGGTTGCGAGGATGATCCGTGAGATCTTCCTGCAGCAGAACGCCTACGACGCAGTGGATACGTTCTGCCCGATGTCCAAGCAGTATGACATGATGAAGGCGATCAAGCACTACGCCGACCTCGCGCGCACCGCCCAGGCAGGCGGCGCGACCCCGCAGCAGGTCATCAGCGTGAGAAGTAAGAACGAGCTTCCCCAGATCAAGTTCATCAGGGACTACGAGCCTGAGCTTGCGAAGATCATGAAGCAGATGGAATCCGAATTTGATGCGATGAGGACGGTGTGACCATGAAGGAATACAGAACGGTTGCACAGATCGCAGGGCCGCTGGTATTCGTCGAGAAGACGGAGCCGGTCGGTTACAGCGAGCTCGTCAACATCGTGACCGCCGACGGCACGGTCAAGCGTGGCCAGGTGCTGGACACGAGCGACGAGATCGTGGTCGTCCAGGTCTTCGAGACCACTGCAGGTATCGGCCGTGACTCAGGCATCCGGTTCACCGGCGAGACGATCAAGATGCCGGTGGGCAAGGATATGCTCGGCCGTATCCTCTCCGGCGGCGGCAAGCCTATCGACGGCGGCCCGGAGATCGTGCCCGAAAAGCGGCTCGAGATCACCGGTGCGGCCATCAACCCCTACGCCCGCTCTTCGCCTGAGGAATTCATCCAGACGGGTATCTCGACGATCGACGGGACGAACACCCTCGTCCGTGGTCAGAAGCTCCCGATCTTCTCGGCATCGGGTCTCCCACACAACGACGTGGCGCTCCAGATCGCCCGGCAGGCAAAGGTGCCCGGCTCGACCGAAGAGTTCGCCGTGGTCTTTGCAGCGATGGGTATCACCCGGGAAGAGGCCAACTACTTTATGGCCGACTTCGAGAAGACCGGCGCCCTCGAACGGGCGGTCGGCTTCTTGAACCTCGCGGATGACCCGGCAGTCGAGCGGATCATCAC
>JAAZGM010000034.1 GCA_012511245.1 Methanomicrobiales archaeon
CAAACCGCAATCGCCACGAGCACGTCAAGCGCCCCGGTCACGTTCGCCTCGTTCAAGGCGTGGGTATCCTTCACCGACCGGGGCACCGAAGGAATGGCTGCGAAGATGCCGTCCGCGCCGGGGAAGGTCTCCATCAGGAGGTCGACGATGCTCCCCTCGATGAACGTCACCCGGGGTGGTCGAGGAGGTGCTCGATCTTCACCCGGTCGCAAGGTTATCGATGATCACGACGTCGTGGTGTTGAGCCAGCGTATCCACAAGGTTCAGGCCAAACCGGCCCCGTCGGTGACGGTGGAGCGGTGAAGGATTTCTGGATCAAACCGGGATTCCGGTCTTCCTGAGTTCTGGTGCGGGCCTGGGGTTCAAGCGTCCTTAGTTGGGGTTAAAATAACCGTGGCCTTCATATCTGCGATTGGGTATAAAGAATCTGTCACGTTAGTCTCTGGCTGGTCCAGCAACACCCCAAACGATCGCACCGGCGCAGGGTGCGGCGTCCGGGTCCCATACAATGATCGCGACCGCTACTTCCAGAGAGACCGGGATTCAGTTGAGGTCGCCCTCGATACCGGCGAGGCTGCCGAAGTGTCGCTATCAGAAACATTCTGGACAACCTGCCCTGAACTCAGAAGTTCAGCCATCGGGAGATGGATGCTGGATCGAGGAATCATCCCCCGGGCGAAAGGCAGGCCGCCGCAGTTCGACCTGGAATCCATCGGAAACCGGTGGTTCCGGCTGGCCCGGAGATGATCGGCATCACGCATCATCATCCCTCGCCCGGAGCGAGAATATCGTGGGTATCACGCCGTGATTGGCTTCTCCGTTCAATAGTTCGTGGGGTATTCGTTTGTCAATCCATATATACTGGATTAACAACATACAACATGTTATCACAGTCCAGAATGGCGATAAATTACGTATACAGGGAGGGAAACAGCATATGAAGGATGTATTTGATGTATTTGACGAGGGCTTCGAAGAAATTACCCGGATGGTCGGGCAGGGGAATTATAAAGGTCCTTTCGTTTACTCTTCAAATCTAACCCTGTTCTCAACATTGCTGGACTATGAGGACGGAATCCTGATAAGCGAAATACTGGAAGGAGTGTTCTCGCAGGTAGGTCCTTTTGCTGAAGAACTGGATGCAAAGGAGATCGGATTAATAAATGAGCAACTGGCCGCGCAGATGAAGATCATCACCGATTCATATCGTGCTGAGGACAAGAATATCCTTTACCAGGCCCTGCGAGATCTCCGTTCTATCGCCACAAAATTCCAGATTAAATGCATGAGATCCGGGCCGATGAAGGTGTAGCGACAGGCAAGGTTGAACATCGGGGATAAGTATTATTAGGGGGGTTCACAATGGAGGTTCTTCAACCGGGAAAGAAGTGGGACGCTCAGGATCAGCGTGAACGGAGAGCACCTCCCTCTGATATCGAGAGTGGGCGGCCTTCGGGGGAAACCTGGGGAAAGAGGGAAATGTCGGTTCGATACCCTCTGAACGAGATCGTTGCTGAAAAAACACGGGAGTGGCTGAGTACCCCTGAGCCCATGCCATGGCATATCAACCGTTCTATTGAGAATGCCACTCTCCCGGTGAGTATGTTAAGCCGAGAGATTGATGAATTGCGCCAGATCGTTCAAGAACTTAAAGAATCTAACTCTGCATTACAATCAAGGGTATCGGCCCTGGAGAGGGGATTAACCAGAGAGGTGACTGCCAATAGCCTGTGGGAGATCAGTGACAATAATCTATTGGCCCTCGAAGATGTATCAGGTATCACCACCCCTCCGGGTAGAGAACAGGACCCTCTGGATGCCTTAAAGGGTCTATTGATAGAATATTCAGATGAAACCGTTGATTCCGTCGAACTGGTCAGATCTGTACGAGGGAAGTGATGGAAGCGAAGCGAGTGTACCTCGACAGCTCCATATGGATCTCTCATATTCTCCAGGAGAAACGGAATAACAGAGCACAAACGGTTCAGCAGCTGTTCCATCAGATCGAGGAGGACGAAGGAGTAATCCTCATCTCTCACCTTGTTTTGCTGGAGGTGCTTGAAGTCATCCGGAAGCGGATAACCGAAAACGAGCCATACACGGATCTGGGCGACGATAAAAAGAAGGAGATCACGGATAAGGTTCAGGAAAAGACGAATCTCTTCCTTAAAGCCCTCTCCCGGCTTATAAGAGAGCATAGAGTTGCACTGATCGATTCTCAAAAGCCTGTAGACCAGTGGTTCAAGGCGACGTATTCGATATTTGTTTCCTCCTCGGGTGACATTTCTGCCCATAACTATTATCCTGACGGC
>JAAZGM010000228.1 GCA_012511245.1 Methanomicrobiales archaeon
AAAGGTGCCGCCACGGGCGGGATACCCTGAACGTTCTTCATTTCGCCGGGATCTGCGATACTTAGATATAGGGTCGTCCGGGTATACCCACTCCCCTCTTCGGGGAAGCGTACGAGACTGGTGATCGGTTGATGCGGAACAGTATAGGCGACGACGGGAAGAGCGGACCCACCCTCGTATCATGGAACGTCACCTCCCGGTGCAACCTGCGGTGCGCCCACTGCTACATGGACGCCGGGGACGGGGGAGGGGCTCTGGAACTCTCCACCAGCGAAGCGAAGATGCTCGTCGATCAGGTTAACCGGGCAGGCTCCCCGGTGCTGATCCTCAGCGGGGGAGAACCCCTGCTGCGAGACGACCTCTTCGAGATTGCCGAATACGGGACGCAACAGGGGCTCCGAATGGCTATCGGGACGAACGGAACCCTGATCGACGACCGCACCGCGGTGCGGCTTGCCGGGGCGGGTATCCGGAAAGCGGCGATAAGTCTCGACTCGGCGGACCCGGGGGTTCACGACCGATTCAGGGGGGTGACGGGTGCCTGGGAGCGTGCCGTCGCGGGCATCGAGGCCTGCAGGGATGCCGGTATTCCCGTTCAGGTGCACACGACGGTGACCCTGCAGAACCACCGCGACCTGGAGGGGATCGCGGATCTCGGGGAGAGCCTCGGGGTGCATGACTTCCAGTTCTTCTTCCTCGTCCCCACGGGGAGGGGAAAGGAGGTCGTCGACATCTCCCCGGAGATGTACGAGTCCCTGATACGCCGAACCCTCCGGCTGAGGGCGGAGAAAGGGCTCTCCATCCGCCCGACATGCGCCCCGCAGTACGTGCGGATCGCAGCCGGGATGGGGCTTCCCGTAGCCGAAGGAGAACGGGGATGCATCGCGGGCATCCGCTACTGCAGGATAGATCCAGGCGGAGAGGTCACCCCCTGCCCCTACCTCCCCCTGGGGCTCGGGAACATCCGGAAAACGCCGTTTGCCGATATCTGGAGGGAGTCGGAGGTCTTTGCGGCCCTCCGCTCCGGCGAAGCCCTGACGGGAAAATGCGGCGCGTGCGAGTACCGTTCTGCCTGCGGAGGATGCCGAGCACGGGCGTACGGGCTTACGAGAGAGCGTTCTGGTGCCGGCGACTGCCTCGCTGAAGACCCCTGGTGCCTTTACGAGCCGGGGGTGCGGTGAGTGCGCCTCGATCCGCTCGACCGGGTGCTCCTCCAGCGGGTGCAGGACGACTTTCCTCTCGATCCCCGGCCGTACCGGGTTCTCGGCGACGCGCTCGGAATACCGGAGCATGAAGTGATGGAGCGGCTGGCCGGTCTCTCCCGCCGGGGGGTGATCAGGCATATCGCGCCGATCCTCGAACCCGGAAGTCTCGGCATCCGCTCCTCCACGCTCGTCGCGATGCGGGTGCCGGAGGGGCGGATGCACGAGGTCGCCGCGATCGTGAACGGGTACGACGGCGTATCCCACAACTACCGGCGCGACGGCGACTACAACCTCTGGTTCACCGTCGCCGCTGCGGGCGAGGAGGAACTCCAGAGGATACTCGAGGAGATCGTGCGGCGGTCGACGATCCCTCCCGGGGACGTCCTGAACCTCCCGATGGCGCAGAGATTCAAACTCGACGTCCGGTTCCGGTTCTCAGCGGAGGAAGACGACGATGGACGAGATCGATAGAGAGATTCTGCGGCTGACACAGGACGGCATCGGGTTTGAGAAGAGGCCGTTTCTCCGTGCGGCAAGGAGGCTTCGGATCAGCGAGGAGGAGGTCGTCGCCCGGCTGCGAAGGCTCAGGCAGACCGGTGTCGTTCGACGGTTCGGGACGAGGATCAACCCCCGGAAGGCCGATCTCATGGCGAACGCGATGGTGGTCTGGCGCGTTCCTCCGGATCGTGTCGCCGAGGTCGGAGCCGCGATGGCGGAGAGCCCCGACGTGACCCACTGCTACGAGCGCCGCACCGTCCCCGGCCGCTGGGAGTACAACCTCTACACGGTGCTCCACTGCCGCGACCGCGATGACCTGCACCGCAGGGTCGCGGTCCTCTCCCGGGCGGCCGGCGCCGCCGACCACCGGGTTCTCGTCAGCACCGAGGAGTTCAAGCGGCAACCGAGCGGCCGGATCGAGCCTCTAAAAGAGCAGGAGCGTCTGCAATGAACCGGATCACGAGATGCATCCATGCAAGCGGCACGGTCAGCGAGATGCTCCGGCACCGTGCCGGCGAGAGGACGCCGAGCGGCATGCTCGCATTCTCCGAACTCCGCCGACCGGTCGTCTTCTGGAACATCACGAACCGGTGCAACCTCCTCTGCTCCCACTGCTACATCCGGGCAGGGCCGGGGCGGGAGCGGGAGGACGAACTGACGACGGAGGAGGGGCTCCGCCTGATCGACGACCTTGCAGCGATGCGGGTCCCCCTCCTCCTCTTCTCCGGGGGGGAACCGCTGGTCCGGGAAGACTTCTGGGATCTCGCCGGGCACGCGAAGGAGCGCGGTCTCACCACCACCCTGAGCACCAACGGCACGCTGATCACGCCGGCCGTCGCACGGCGGCTCCTCGATGCGGGGGTGGAGTACGCAGGGGTCTCGCTCGACGGGGCGACCGCAGAGACGCACGACGGTATGCGAAACGTCCCCGGGAGCTTTGATAAAGCCGTCGCGGCGCTCGATAACTGCAGGTCCGCCGGGCTGAAGTGCGGCGTCCGGGTGACCGCAACCCGGGAAAACCACACCGAGATCCCCGCCCTCATCGACCTCTCCCTGGACGTCGGGGCGGAACGGTTCTGCGTCTACTGGCTGGTCCCGAGCGGCCGGGGGGGCGAGGGGTACGATGTCCGGCAACTTCGATCCCAGGAGATTGCCGCCCTCCTCGACCTGCTCATCGAGAAGGCACGCGACGTGGACCCGGCGGTCATGGAGTTCCTCACGGTCGATGCGCCCCAGGACGCCGTATACCTCCTCAAGAGGCTGGAGAAGGACGATCCTCCCGCATACGAGAGTATGTGCACACTTCTTGCGCACGCCGGTGTCGGATGCAGCGCGGGGGACCGGATCGCAAACATCGACCCCTCCGGTGCCGTCTACCCCTGCCAGTTCGCCCAGATGGACGGACTCAGGGTCGGGAACGTCAGGGAGAAACCGTTCAGCACCATCTGGAACGACCCGGAGAACCGGATCCTCACCGACTTCCGGAGAAAGAAGGACCTGGTCGGTGGCTCCTGCGGGCGGTGCTCCTACCGCGACCGCTGCGGCGGGGGGTGCAGGATCCGGGCGTTTGCCGATACCGGCGACCTCTGGGCCGAAGACCCGCTCTGTCCCCTCCGCCGCGAGGAGCCGCGGGGCGGGGCGTGACCGGGAAGGTTCGATCCCCCTGAGGTCTGTTTTCAAGGCCGATTTGACCGGAAAGGCCGTTCTGCACGCCCGCCCGCGCCACGCAGTTACTTTTATGATACCCGACCGGGATGTGGGGGCACGCCCGCCGGGGGAGCAGCGGTGTCTGACCGGTCGGGGCGAGAGGGGTGCAGGTGAGTATGGATCAGAAGAGAACGGTAGATGTGAAGAGCAAGCAGGAGCAGCTCGACGAGTTCCGGGCAGACCCGGAGCAGGAGTACCTGACGACGAACCAGGGAGTCAGGGTGAGCCATACCGA